>JAHJDU010000526.1 GCA_018812385.1 Pseudomonadota bacterium | reverse complement strand
CCAAGCTCAGTTCCGCCCTTGATGTTTTCACGGAAAATAGCACCAGATTCAATGTGAGCAAAATTATATTTATCTTTCAGGATAGATCCCTGGGTTCCTTTGCCACTGCCGTTTGGTCCAAAAAATAGAATGTTCATTCAAGACTCCTTATATTATTTATCAATTAAGTACCTATAACTGGTACAACTTTTTTTGAAGTTGCTTTTTTAAATATAAGAGTAGTTTTTATTTGTCAAGGTTAAGAATAGCCTTGAATGTCAGAATGGATATTGCTATTAGTAGGTATCAATAAACCATAAAAATTTTATAGGTCATAAGCAAAAAATATATTTAGGAAAAAAGGGGGGGGGCATGACTGAATTAATTGATGTCAGAGCAAGGGAAATCCTTGATTCCAGAGGAAATCCAACGGTTGAAGTGGATGTTACCCTGGCCTGTGGTGCAACGGGCAGGGCAGCGGTTCCATCCGGGGCCTCAACAGGCACAAGAGAAGCGCTTGAACTTCGGGATAATTCTGAAAGTCGTTTTTTAGGTAAAGGCGTTTTAAACGCTGTTGCCAATGTTAATGAAGTGATTGCGCCTGAAATCATTGGATATGATGCCATGGATCAGGCAGGCCTTGACAGAACCATGATCGATATTGATGGCACGGAAAACAAATCAAGACTTGGTGCCAATGCCATTTTAGGCGTGTCCATGGCAGCAGCACGAGCTGCGGCCAATTCATGTGAAATCCCTCTGTTCAGGCATCTGGGCGGGATTAATGCCAGGGTGATGCCGGTTCCCATGATGAACATTATCAATGGCGGGGCTCATGCTGCAAACAATCTGGATATTCAGGAATTCATGATTCTTCCCTTTGGTGCATCTTCGATTACAGAAGCGGTCCGCATGGGAGCTGAGACCTTTCATCATCTTGCAAAGATACTAAAGGGAGAAGGATTAAGTACAGCAGTCGGGGATGAAGGAGGGTTTGCACCAAACCTTAAATCCAATGAAGAGGCGTTGGAATATATTATCAATGCCATTGAAGCTGCCGGGTACAGGCCGGGTAAGGATATCGGTATAGCCCTTGACGCAGCTGCTTCAGAATTCTATAAAGATGGCAAATATATTTTCCAGTCAGAAGGCAAAGAGCTTTCAGCCATTGAGTTGATTGATTATTATGAAAAATTGATTGAAAAATATCCCTTATATTCCATTGAAGATGGCCTTGCTGAAGGAGATTGGGATTCATGGGGGATCATGACAGAACGGCTTGGAAATTCCATACAGATTGTTGGAGATGATATTTTTGTAACAAATCCTGATATTTTTAAACGAGGTATTGAGCGTGGAATTGCCAATTCAATCCTGATTAAATTAAACCAGATTGGAACGGTTACATAAACTCTGGATACTATTCAAATGGCAAAAGAATCCGGTTATACAACTATTGTTTCTCATCGATCAGGAGAAACAGAGGACACTTTTATTGCCGATCTTGCCGTGGGTGTAAATTCAGGACAGATAAAAACAGGATCCATGTCCAGGAGTGACAGGGTGGCTAAATATAATCAACTCATCAGGATTGAAGAAATACTGGGAGACAGTGCATCATTTCCGGAGAATCTTTTTGTTTGATTTTTTAAATTTATTTATGACCTTCAGGTTACGTGTGACGTTTAAGTTATGTGTGACCTTTAAGTTACGTGTGACATTTTAGTTATGTGTGACCTTCAGGTTATGAAAAAAATCTTTTTTTCAATCTTTTTCATGCTGTTTTTCATACTGATGCCAGGTATGGGTGAGGCCTTTGTCCCCCAGGCACCTCACCTTCTTCACCTTGTTGTTGAAAAGATCAAACAGCCTGTTGGTATTGAAGCCTTTCAGATCAAAAAGATTTTTAATTACCAGGACACACAAAAAACTTATGTTGAATTAAAGGAAAAACTGATTTACGTATACCCCAACCGACTCAGAGCTGAAATCATTTCAGATACCATAACAAGTTTCAGTGTTGAATCTGATTTCAGATTTGTAAAAGTTAAGGATGGGGTTATTGTTTCCCATGATAAACCATTGGTTGATCTGTATACTGATATCCTTTTTTATCGTGATTATGAAAGTCTTTTAAATCAGATTAGAGCGGCAGGGATTGATACTGACAAGGTAACCTTTAAAAGATATAATGATACCATTTGCTATGTCATAGGTCGATCCCTTGCAAAAGGAAAACCCTTTGCAGGCCTCTGGATAGAAAAGGATACTGTTTTTCCCATAAGATATGTGGTTGAAAAAAATGGCATGGTGGTTGAATTTTTATATCACAACTGGCAGCGGTTCAGCAAAACCTGGTACCCGATGCAGGTCAGTATTTTTCTGGACAACCAATTGTTTGCAATGGTTGATATGAAAAGCCTGGATTTAAAATCAGGATTTTCCGCCTCTTTATTTGATATTGAGCATATTGATCGATTATACCCGAGAAACGATCCTGGTTCTCTGGATGAGAATTCCAAACAGGTTGATGAGCTTGGCAAGCGTCTGGAAGATTTTAAAAAACTATATGAATAACTTTAAACAAGAGAGGGAGAATGGCTAAAAACACCAAGTATATTTTTGTTACCGGAGGCGTATTGTCATCTTTAGGCAAAGGGCTTGCATCCGCTTCCATAGGAATGCTTCTTGAAAGCCGGGGCCTGTCGGTTACCATACAAAAACTAGATCCCTATATAAATGTTGATCCCGGGACAATGAATCCGTTTCAGCATGGAGAAGTGTTTGTAACAGATGATGGGGCGGAAACAGATCTTGATTTGGGCCATTATGAAAGATTCACCCATGCCAAACTGGGTAAAAATAATAATTTCACCACGGGCAAAATTTATGACCAGGTGATTACCAAAGAACGCAAAGGCGAATATCTGGGTGGTACAGTACAGGTTATCCCTCATATTACCGATGAAATCAAGCGGAGCATCCGCCTGGTATCTGATGACGCTGATGTTGTGATTGTTGAGATCGGCGGTACCATTGGTGATATTGAATCTCTGCCTTTTCTGGAAGCCATCCGGCAGTTTAAGACAGATGCCGGGGCATCCAATGTTATCTATATCCACCTGACCCTTGTCCCTTATATTAAAACCGCCGGTGAAGTAAAAACAAAACCCACACAGCATAGTGTTAAAGAACTTAGAAGTATTGGTATCCAGCCGGATATTCTTCTTTGCAGAACTGAACATTACCTGTCCCAGGAGATTAAAGAAAAAATTGCGCTTTTTTGTAATGTGGGCGCAGATGATGTCTTTACGGCAAAAGATGTGGACTGTATTTATGAAGTTCCCCTGGTTTACAATAAAGAAGGGCTTGGTGATAAGATATTACAAAAGCTGAACATCTGGGCCAGGGCGCCAAGGCTGGATGAATGGATAGAAGTGGTTGAACGGCTTAAAAATCCAAGATTTTCAGTGAATATCGCTATTGTCGGCAAGTATGTTGACTTGACGGAAAGCTATAAAAGCCTGAATGAAGCGCTTTCCCACGGTGGGGTTTCCAATGATGCCAGGGTTAATCTCCAATATGTCGATTCTACAACCCTGACAGAAGATAATGTTGTAGAAATTCTTTCCAAAAGCGATGGGGTTCTTGTCCCTGGTGGATTTGGTTCAAGAGGGATTGAAGGAAAGATTCTTGCGGCAAAATATGCAAGAGAGCATAAGGTGCCTTATTTCGGAATTTGTCTTGGTATGCACATGGCAGTGATTGATATCGCCAGGAATGTGCTTCACCTTGACGAGGCCCATGGCCAGGAGTTTGATCCCTATACGCCATATCCTGTAATTTATCTTATGAAAGAATGGTATGACGAGCAGACCCAAAAGATTGAAAAGCGGGATGAGGATTCTGATAAAGGCGGTACCATGCGTCTTGGCGCTTATCCTTGTAAACTTGTTCCTGGCACCTTTGCCATGAAAGCCTATAAACAGGAAGAAATTTCAGAACGTCACAGACACCGCTTTGAATTTAACAATGAATATAAAGACAGACTGGTCGAAGAGGCCGGACTTATCATCAGCGGCACTTCTCCTGATCACGAACTGGTTGAAATCGTGGAGCTTAAAGATCATCCATGGTATCTTGGATGTCAATTCCACCCGGAATTCAAATCCAAGCCTCAAAACCCGCATCCATTGTTCAGGGAGTTTATCAAAGCATCATTAAAGAATGCTAAAAAATAAATGAAGATTACAATTAAGTGTGGAAATAAAAACTTGAGGGCAGTTTAAGGGAAAATAGTTCTCAAAAGGCTGTTATTATCTGTCATCCCCATCCGCTTTATGGCGGGAATATGGATAATCCCGTGGTAATGACCATTGCAGATTCTTTTTTTGAAAAAGGATTTACAACCATGAGATTCAACTTCAGGGGGACCTGTAATAGCACGGGCATGTTTGACAATGGAAACGGGGAGCAGGACGATATCAGGGCTGCCATGTCCTGGCTAATGGAAAATGGTTATCAAAAGATCTGTCTTGCCGGATATTCTTTTGGTGCAAGAATGAATGCTTTGGTGGTTTCAAAGGGGTGTGAAATTGAAGACCATATCATGGTGTCGCCACCAGCAGCATTTATGAGTTTTGATGATATTAAGAAAATGCCTTCTACTGGCCTGATTATAACCGGGGCCAATGATGAGATCGCTCCGGCAGACCTGGTTCAAGGACATATCAATCGATGGCAGATTAATCCACGGTATGAAATTATTAAAGCTTGTGATCATTTTTATTCCGGTTGTCTGGACAGGCTTAAAACCATACTTATCGATTACGTGTGACCTTCATGTTACGTGTGACCTTCAGGTTATCTGTCATAAAAAAGAATGGCATTTATGGTATGAACGTTATGTCAAAAATTCCCAGGAATGGATAATATCCAGGCGATTAATTTGTATGGGGATGCTTGCCTGAAAATTCAGCATAAAATGCTCTTATTAATTTCATGTCTGCGTTAATATCACCGGAAGTATGGAATACCGGACCGATTCCTGTAATTTTCTGTTTATAGTCAATAAAACCGAAGACGATTGGAACCTTTGCCTGACAGGCTATATGGTAAAATCCTGTTTTCCATTTCACTACTTTTTTTCTGGTACCGGACGGTGCTATGGCGATGATCAGTTCTTTTGATTTTTCAAAAACGTCGGTCAAATATTGCACAATATTACCTTGTTCCGATCTGTAAACCGATATGCCGCCAAGTCTTTTTAGCAGCCATTTAAACGGCCATTTAAACATGGTATGTTTGCCCATCCAGTGAGCAGTTATTTTGAATTTAAAAACAATTAATAAGAAAAATACAAAATCCCAGTTTGAGGAATGAGGTGCTCCAATCAGAATATAT
>JAHJDU010000525.1 GCA_018812385.1 Pseudomonadota bacterium | reverse complement strand
CAGCATTCAGCAAAATTCAATATCAATGATGGTGTCCGCAGCCGCCTTCTTTTTTGTTCTTTTTTATCTGGCAGAAATCAAACATATGGAACAGCTTAAGCTCATCTTTCTCTAAAAGTTCCAGGTTTTCCAGAATGGTATTCTTCTGGGCCTGATAAACTTTGATATTTGATGACATAAGGCTTCTCTGGGACCCGTCTCCCATGCACCTTGTAACAACTGCATCGACCTGATCTTTTTTTTCGAATACCCCTGTTTTACACTTGGACTCTTCAGTGGAAAGTTTCTGGTTCTCCTTGAGTTCAAATCCCCGGGTTTCCAGGTCCACGATTAAAAAATTTTGAGCCACTCCAAAATGCTCATCAATGATACTCTCCAATCCATTGTTCTCTTTAACAGGAAAGGCTACCTTCATTACATCCCTCCAAAAAAAATGATCAATTATTTTCGTCATCATACCAGAAAACCGATTGAAAAGATAAGGGTTTGTTTTGTAATATTGGCTCAAAATTATTGATATTGCAAAACAGATAAAATTTCAATAACATAATCAGCTTATCACAGCGTGATCATAACGATAGCCAAGATAAAAAATAATAACAAAACAGAAGACCATATCAAAGAAATCAAAAAACCTGGTGTGGAAATTGTCGGCGGCTGCTGTGGTACAATACCGGAATATATTAAAAAAATTAAAGAAACAATTTAAAAACAATAGGAATATAATAAAATGGTCAACGTTGAAATAACAGGTGGTATTTGTGGATTCACAACCCTGGTCCATGCTGAAGATAAAACCGGTTACAAAGCCTCTTTCCAGTTAGAAACCCAATGCCCCAACTGGAAAAAAGTAAATGATATCCTGGGGGGAAAAGAACTGAACATAATGACAGAACTATTTAAAGATAAAAAAACAGGTACCCTTAATTCCCAGGTACTGGATGTTTCCATGAAAACGATTCCCCATGTGTCATGTCCTGTGATATCGGGTATTTTAAAGGCATTGGAAGTCAGTGTTGGCCTGGCGCTTCCTAAAGATGCCGCCATAACATTTAAAAAATAACGCCTTTTCATTCAAGCTGCCCGTCATAGTCTGACAACTGAAATACTGTGATATCAGGGGCAGCTGCAATCACCCTCCTGGTATTCTTAAAATCCCCTGAACTATCCTAGCAAGCTACCATAGTGTCGGGAAAAGCACTGGATATTTTAAAGATTTATGGGCATTTTTCGGTTATAAAAAACAGGCCCTATTTCTTTTTATTTCTAATGAATCCATAACCCGCCCCAATAAACCCGCCTGCAAGATGGCTGAATTGTGAAATTTGATCAATTTTCAGGGTTGAAATCACTTCACTGCCAATAAAAAGGACAGTAATTACTATAAAGGTAAGGGGTATTTCTTTTGATCGAATATTTGAAAACGAGCCAAGTAAAATCAGCATGAACGCTATACCACTTCCACCTATCAGGGAGTTTGAAAATAAAAAAGCATTTAATAATCCAGTGGCAATAGCTGTAATTAAAATCATTTCCAAAAGCTTACCTGATCCATATTTTTCTTCAAGCAATGGTCCGACAAGAAGGATTATCATCAGATTTCCTATAAGATGACGTAAGTCCCCATGCCCTGCAATATATGAAACCAATCTGACATAAAAATAAGGATCAAAAAAAGATAAGTGAGATGGGGAAGAAAAATATTTTGCCAGAACTGTGTTACTGCAAAATGCCAAGATACATATCGAAAACATGGTATAAGTCAGAATTACCGGTGAATTATATTTGATTTTCAACGTCATCGCTCCTCAAAATACGCACTCTTCAAAGCTGAAATTTTCCGCCCAGCTGGAAGTTTTTTAATCTGGTACTCAAGTTTAAAAGCTTGAGTTTTTGTAAGATCTTTCCTGGCAGCAACTAATTCTACCGGGAGTCTGGATCTTGTATATTTTGAAGCATTGCCGTTATTATGTTTAAAAAGACGGTTCTCAAGATCTTTGGTAACACCACAATATAAAGAATGATCAGCGCATTTTAATAAGTATACCAGCCAATCTTTATCCCCATTCAATTTCGATCCCAGCCTGTCAGCACATTCCATTTTATATTGTCAAAATCTTTTCATTTTTATTTAAAATCTCTAAACAAAACACCACAACCAATATATAAAAAATCCGTTCCCTTAGCAACAGTCAATAAACATGCTTTATTCTATTCTGCGCCCGCTTTTGCGTTAGTCGACATCATCCTCCGTCTTTTGATTCAGACGTTGCAGGTAAAATGAGTTGCATTATATTTTTAAGCGTGTCAGCGCCGGGTTGAAAATATGTTTCTTTTATTGCCTTAACTTTATCATTGCGATCTTCGATTTTTTTGATGGTATCCCTGATCTCAGACTGTTTTGCCTTTTCCCATAATATCCTCATCTATAGATCATCAATCCCTACTGTCCAAAATAAATCTGATATCGACTTCTGTTTTCAAAAACCAGGTTATCCTTTCGGGATAGCTACATTTTTATAACCCTTTCAAAGGCAATTGCATATGCACTGGTTAATGCCTATATCGATATTCGGCAGTTTCACTTCCATTCAAAACAAGAATTCAAAAGCTTTTCAAGATCCTCCCTTGTGAATGCCCTTGGGTTTGTAGCGCTGTTGATATTGGCCATGCTCATTTCAACAATCGAGTTGAAATGAGCTTTTTCAAGTACATCCCTAGTCAAACCTAAGATCTCAAACATTTGACCGACCTGGTTCATGACATCTTTTACAATGGGCTCTATCCTCCTGTACTTGTCCGGGAAAGCATTCCGGTTGAAATCACACACCGCTTCCAGCGTCTGTGCAATGAGCCATCCGTGGACAGATCCGTGATAAAACCCGCCTATGGTATTGGCCATGGCATGAGCGAGTCCAAGTCCTGCGTGCATCATAGCTGCTCCGGCAAGGAGGCTGGCCTCCAGCATATCAGTTCTGGCATTAATATCCCCGCCATCCTTGACAGCTATTGAAAAACTTTTCAGGATAAGTTGTATGCTCTCAAGGGACAACCCATCTGTAAAACCATTGGATCTTGTCGATGCATAAGCTTCCACAGCATGGGAAAATGCATCAATACCAGTGAAAAGTGTTAGCGCCGGAGGCATGGTTATTGTTAGTTGAGGGTCAAGCAGGGCAAGATCAGGAATTCGTGTGCACATGCTCATTTTTGTGTTGCTGTCTGTAGCAGTTATCACCGACCATGGGGAGATTTCGGAACCCGTACCGGAAGTTGTTGGAATGGTAATTAAAAGAGAAGCATTGGTCTCATCTGCAATGACCTTTGATGCATCAATTGGTGATCCGCCTCCAAGCGCAATAATTCCATCACACCACTCGGCCTTGTATAGTGTTTTTCCCTGTTCAATATTGTCTGTGGTGGGATTAGGTTCAACACCATCAAAGACAACAGAATCAAAACCCTCTTCTATAAGGTTTTCTTTTAAATCGGAAATCATGGATCGGTTCCACTCCATGACCTCGCTGGTTACTATCAAGAGTCGCTTTACACTTCTGTCGGCTGTCAACGTGGTGATTCTTTTAGCCATGGTATCCATTGAATTTACTCCGAATACCACAGGGCATTTTAATGAAAATTCATACATCTTTATATTTCCAGCTCCTCTAAAACATCCCTTCCTGGTATGCCTTTTTTATTCCATCCCCGGAAAGCATAATAATCATTAATCATAGTATCCATATCCGGACAGTTTCCCCCTGTCCCCCCCTCTGCAAGAGGTTCCTTTGTGAGGCGAACGGGCAGGCAGTCGTCCTGACTTGTAATTCCGCATTCAATATTGTACATTCGTTTCAGGTTGAACATCCGTTTTCCGGCCTTAAGCATCTCTTCCATATCCATATTCCACCCTGTAACATAATTTAGGCAGTCAAGCAGATCAGTCACGCTTATATCCGCATATAGAAGGAACTTGCATATCTTTAGAGAATCAAAGAGTCCCATAAGATCCTGCATCTTTGCAACCATCTCTCCCTTTTGTTTAATGCTGAAACGATCCATAGTCGTAGAAAGTCCAAGCTCGGGCACTGTGATTGATCCTTCAATGCAGTGGGTGAGACCTGCAAGATGGCAAGCCCCTCTATTGGACGTGGCATAGGATAAGCCTGTGCTGAAATAGGCCCTTGGGTCATGTGCAGGCAATTCAAGCCCCTTTACATGCAGGGCAAAGGGCTTTGATTCCATACCTATTACTTTTGAAGCGCTCCTTACGCCCTTTCCAAGAACAATACCGAATCCCTGATTTTCACCAATCTGCTTCACCAGTTCAACCATGGCATCACTGTTGCCCCATGTAAGCGATAAGCCGCCACAATCCGTCTTAGTTATTAATTCTTTTTCAAAGGCCTCCATGGCAAATGCGACTGCAGCACCGACCGAGATGGTGTCCATGCCATACTGGTTACAAAGTTCATTTGCCTTGCAAACAGCTTCCAGATTGTCCACCAGGCAGTAACTGCCGAAACTTCCCATGGTTTCGTATTCCGGACCCGCCCCTTCAACACCGGAATACTTGCCTGAGGTTATGGAAATTTTCCTTCCACATCCAACAGGGCAAGCACCGCAGGCAAATCGCCCCTTGAGAAATCTTTTGGCCATAACTTCCCCTGAAAGATTTTCAGCATTTTGCCATCTTCCCATTGAAAAATTTTTTATGGGGAGATCTCCTGAAGCTTCCAGGGACATGATACCGCCGGACGTCCCATAGCAACCCAGAAATGATGACGTATTTTTAATCCTTGCAAGCATGCTTTTTATCTTAAAATCAAGGCTGCCCTTATCAAACACCTTTTTCGTTTTGTTACCGAAAACCGCAATAGCCTTAAGGTTCTTGGACCCCATTACTGCACCCAAGCCGCAACGTCCTGCTGCACGGCTATCCTTTCCATCATGCATGATGGATGCCAGAAGCACCCCTCTCTCCCCTGCCTTGCCGATGCAGGCGATCTGGACTCTCTTGCCAAGTTCCTCTTTCAGCAGGGATGATGTGGCATGGGTATCTTTTCCCCATAAATGCGATGCTTTTTTTATTATTATGTCATCTTCATTAATAAAAATATAAACAGGCGCCAATGATTTCCCGCGGATAATCACACCGTCAAATCCAGTCTTTTTCAGCATGGTTCCCCACCTGCCGCCAACATCACTCTCTCCCCAGATGCCTGTTAAAGGGGATTTTGCCACCACAGAATGGCGACCTGAACAGGGGATTCTTGTGCCTGTGTACGGCCCGGTATTAAAAATCAGAAGATTGTCCGGGCCAAGAGGGTCTGTTTTTTTGCATGTACCGGCAAAAAGGGCATGTGCCCCCAATCCGCTACCGCCAATGTATTTCAATACTGTTTCCAGGTTCTCCTCCTGGACATGGAAAGAACTGGAACTAAAATCAATATTTAGATACCTGTGACAATACAATTTTTTTTCCTTAAAATCCGGCTGGGGATATAATCTTTACGCAAAGAGTATCCCAGCCGGATTTTATACAGGGTACATTGCGAATCTGTGGAAAGGCCCTTGAGTTGCTGTTAAGAGAGCCTTTTCACAGAAAACTGATAATTTGATGGTGTGCGCATAGTCTGAAAATATAGTCATTTGTCGACATCAAATACCATTGGAGTAAGAGCCAATCAATTTTGTTATTTCTGTTTTTTGATAATGAGCCCGACACCATTAAGCCAGTTTTTTGCCACAGCATCAGGTTTCTCACCGTTTACATTCACCCTGAAATTGAGCCTTGTCATTGTTGCAGTGTCAAGTGAAGCACCAATCTCGTTCAATATGAATTTAAGGTCTGGGTACTGCTCAAGTACTGAAGCGCGAACAACAGGAGCTGGATTGTAGATTGGGAAAAAGCTCTTGTCATCTTCAAGAACGATCAAATTGTAATCCTTGATTTCTCCGTCCGTGGCAAAAGCCATTCCGCACATGACTATACCATCGCGGACTGCCTTTTTAGCAAGGGGAATAACCATCTTGCTCACGCTGCTGTCAGGAATATCGTTTCCAAACTCAAGGCCGTAATACTCCATCATCCCTTTGAAGCCGTCAACCCTGGAGTAGAACTCAGCACCAACTGCAACAGTCATTTTCTTGGGATTGCTTTTAATCCACTCAGCCCAGTCAGAAAGAGTTTTGATTCCAAGTTGATCAGCAGTTTCCGCCTTCATCGTGATTGCATAAGTATTGTTAAACATTGCAGGGGCCAGCCATACCAGATTATTTTTCGCATCTTCGGCTTTTACTTTTTCATACAGGCCAATAGCATCCCGAACCACCTCATTTTTCTTAAATAATGAGAGCCAGGCGGTTCCTGTATATTCCATGTAAATATCAATCTGTCCCTGTTCCAGGGCCTCGCGATTTACATTAGTCCCTCCTAAGCTTGTACGGTCTTCAACAGGAATTCCCCTGTCTTTCAACAGGTTAACCATGATTTTGCCCAGTATCACCTGTTCAGTAAAATCCTTGGATGCCACCTTTACAGGAGCTTTTGCAAAAGCGGACATCGGAAGCACAATAAATGTAAGTGCTGTTAATAAAAGAACCAGTTTTTTCATAATAAAACCTCCAAGAAAATAATTTAATATTTGCTGTGGGCAAAATGCACACAATACTATAAGGCCGAATATCCATTGATTTATACCCGGCCGGTTAAATGGTTAAGCTATTTTTATTTCATCCGTTCTGACCCCTCTTGAAACAAAAAATTTTTCAGAAACGCACAGGCAATAGTCAAACAGCATGGCAATGATGGCCACT
>JAHJDU010000524.1 GCA_018812385.1 Pseudomonadota bacterium | reverse complement strand
CTGTCAGGTCAGAAATGGCCTGGGCCACCTTTTTGTCATACCCGCAGGGTGCATTCAGACCTGTTCCAACAGCCGTTCCCCCCAGTGCAAGCTCGGACAGATGGGGCAATGTCAGCTGCAATGCCTTAATGCCATAATCCAGCATGGATGCATATCCTGAAAATTCCTGCCCCAGTGTCAGAGGGATTGCATCCATCAGGTGTGTACGGCCAATTTTTACAATTTTATTCCAGTCACTGGCTTTTTTGTCCAAAGACGTCTTCAATCCCTTTAAGCCAGGAATGGTATGGTCTGTTATAATACTGCTGGCCGCCATATTCATGGCTGTTGGAAAAGTATCATTTGAAGACTGGGATTTATTTACATCATCATTGGGATGAACAAGGCGCTTTCCCTTTCCAAGCTCATTGCCAAGCAGAACATGAGCCCTGTTGGCAATGACTTCATTTACATTCATGTTGGACTGGGTACCAGATCCCGTCTGCCAGACAAGAAGTGGGAAATGGTCATCAAGGATGCCGGCAATAATTTCATCACAGACCTGACTAATGATATCTTTTTTCCCCCGGGGCAACACGCCAAGGTCATGATTCACAACGGCTGCCGCTTTTTTCAATATCCCAAAGGCCCTGATGATTTCCAAAGGCATCCTTTGGTTTCCTATTTTAAAGTAATCTAAAGACCTCTGGGTCTGTGCACCCCAGTATTTATCCAAAGGGACATGAATCTCACCCATGGTATCTGTTTCTATTCTTGTCTTCATGAAAATCTCCAGATATTATCTGTTATGGATGCACAAAAGGTCACACTTTTGTATTGCCTTATAAAGCGGTCAGGCACTATTTATATGAGATATTTATACTGCAAATGAACGGCTGAAAAGATCTCCAATCGCTTTTTTACCTTCATCGGAAAGATTTCTGGTGCCGGTTCCACAAAAAGTCTCATGTGAAATTGCAGGTTCCCCTTCCTTCCATTCATTTTTTTCCCATGTATACCACTTATTATCAGCCTGATCAAAAACACTTACCGGCCTGTTAAAAAATTTGGCAAGTTCAACACCCCAGCCAGTTCCACCCTTAACCGTTTGATCAGGCTGAATCCAACCTATTGCAAATACCTGATACCCCTTATTGACCATATGAAAAATGGTCTGAAAAACTTTTCTGATCTTATCGGCCTGTGCATATCTCCTGCCCATTCGTGCAGAGACTATCTCCATACTGATGTTGCCTTTTTTCAGATCTGCATCGCTAAGCATGGTAATGTTCTTCTCCCTCGAACAGGTATGCCCTTCAAATGAAAAATTTATTTCATTGATGCCATATTTTTCTGCGCATTCGCCAAAGGTTTCTTCTGCACCTTTAAGTCCCCCACTGTAAAGACTATACTTTTTATTGCTCATAATTATTATTTCTCCTTTTGCACTCATTTTATTAGCGTTCAGTTAATATAAACTTGGATTTTTCATATATTGTTGTTCTCACCTCAGGTTTGCCTCACAAAAATAATTTAAACTTACCCCAGCAAAAATTAAATCTATCCGCCAGGGCATTAAAATTTAAAATAAGGCTAATTACAAAAGGTCTGAGTAAAAATCATTACCTTTATCGTCAACAATGATAAAGGCTGGGAAATTTTCAACGGTAATCATATAGACAGCTTCCATGCCAAGCTCCTCATATTCCACCAGCTCGACCTTCTTGATAAAATCTTTTCCAAGGCGGGCAGCAGGACCGCCCGGGGAACCCAGGTAAAATCCGCCGTGTTCCCTACAGGCATCCGTCACTTGCTTGCTTCTGTTCCCTTTTGCCAGCATGATCATGGAAGCTCCCTCTTTCTGGAAGATGGGCACATAGGGGTCCATTCTTCCGGCAGTGGTAGGGCCAAATGCTCCCGAGGCTTCACCATCCGGTGTTTTAGCAGGACCGGCATAATAAATAATATGGTTTTTCAGATATTCGGGCAGGCCCTTGCCTGCTTCAAAGCCTTCCATGAATTTTGCATGGGCAATATCCCTTGCCACGATTATTTTACCGGTCAGGGACAATCTTGTGGAAACAGGATGTTTGGAAAGCTCAGCCCGAATCTCGTCCATGGGCCTGTTCAGATCGATCTGGACAGGTGCTTTCATTTCAGGTTCTTGTTTTGGCAGGTATTGGGCTGGGTTTTCTTCCAATTGTTCCAGAAAAATCCCTTCCCTTGTAATTTTACCCTTTATCTGACGGTCGGCAGAACAGGAAACCCCGATACCAATGGGACAGGAGGCTCCATGACGTGGTAGCCAGATCACCCTGATATCCAGGGCAAAATGTTTGCCGCCAAACTGGGCACCCAGTCCAAGTTCCTGGGATTTGACCAGTACTTTTTCTTCAAGGTCAATATCCCTGAAGGCATGGGCTGTCTCACTGCCCTGGGTGGGCAAAGAATCCAGGTATCTGGCCGAAGCAAGTTTCACAGCCTTTAAATTAAGTTCTGCAGAAGTTCCGCCGATGACAAAGGCAATATAATATGGTGGACAGGCCGCTGTTCCAAGGCCTTTCATTTTTTCCACCATGAAATTAATCAGGGTTTCTTCTGTGTTCAATACTGCTTTTGTCATCTGGAAAAGAGCTGTTTTATTGGCAGATCCCCCTCCTTTGGCCATGAACAGGAACTTGTATGCATCTCCCTGAACAGAGGCAATATCAATCTGGGCCGGTAAATTTGTTTTGGTATTCATTTCCTTGTACATGGTAAGAGCAGCATTCTGGGAATACCTTAAATAATTTTCTGTATATGCCTGGAAAACCCCTTTTGACAACTCTTCTTCATCATCTGACCAGGTCCAGACCTGCTGACCTTTTTTAGCCATTACAATGGCAGTTCCAGTGTCCTGGCACATGGGATAGACCCTGTCTGAAGCAATAACAGCATTTTTCAAAAGTTCCAGGGCCACATACCGATCATTGTCGCTGCTTTCCGGGTCATAAATAATATTTTTTAATTTTTCAATATGTTCTGACCTGTAAAGATGGGCCACATCTTTAAATGCCTGGTTTGAAAGCAGGGTTATAGCCTGCGGCTCCACCATGAGAACCTCTTTTCCCTCAAACTCTCTTACCCTGACATGTTCTTTGGTAAGAAGACGATAGGAAGTGCTATCTTCTCCCAAAGGAAACATGGTCTCATATTTAAATTCACTCATTTTCTAACCTCACAATTTATTTAGTGCCTGCAAGAAAACCCCGTGTTTGGGCGAAAAGTTGCCCATATGCAAGGCGCAAAAAATCTTGAAACCGGAGTGTACTACTGTACATGAGGATTTCAGGATTTTGCAGCAACGCAGCAGATGGGTGAGTTTTCGTTCAAACATTATTTAACCAAAACCATCTTCCTTCGAAGATAAGCAATCTGTGTCTGGTGGGGCAGATCTTTGGGGCAATAGTCTTCACATCCCAGAAGGGTCATGCAGCCAAATACACCATCATCATCACCCATAATTTCATAGAACTCATCATCCGACCGTTTGTCCCTGGGATCCAGGGCATATCTGGCAAGCCGCATAAATCCCACTGCAGAAAGGAAATCAGGTCTCATTCGCTTTGTGGCACAGGCAGATACGCAGCATCCGCATTCCACGCATCGTTCCAGCTCATAAATCTCATCGGCCACATCAGGATCCATGCGTTCCTCAAGCTTTTCAAAATTGACTTCATCTGCATTCTGGTCATGAATCCAGGATTCCACCCGCTCTGACATTGCCCGCATGAATTTGCCCGTATTCACAGAAAGGTCCCCAATCAGCTCAAATCCCGGCAAAGGCAAGAGTTTAATCTCGCCATTTTTATAATTTGATGTAAGGGTCCTGCACGCAAGGGTCGGCTGGCCATTGACAACCATGGCACAGGAACCGCAGATTCCGGCCCGGCAGACAAAATCAAATTGCAGGGAAGGGTCCTGCTGCTCACGGATATCGTTCAATGCAATAAAAATTGTCATCCCAGGGGCTTCTGTGACCTCATAGGTTACCATGCGAGGTTTGTCACCCTTTTTCTGGGGATTATATCTAAAGATTTGAAATTTTAAGACTCTTTCCTGGTCACTCATTATTTAAACCCCCTGCCGATACGCTCATTTTTACCTTTAAATTTTTCCGGAATTGTGATTGGATTCAGCAATTCCTGCAGTTCAAACCTGTCAGCACCTGGATTGGCTTTTTTGATGTCTTCAATTTCCTTTTCCCGCTTGACAGTATCTGGATGATGGACAGTATTGTCAACACCATACCCTCTTGATCCGGGGGGCATTTCCATTTTCATGACATCCAGATCTTCATAGGTGACTTCAGGAAGATCGCTGGAATCATCTTTCCATGTGGTGAGCGTTCTTTTTAACCATTCCCTGTCATTTCTTTCAGGATAATCTTCCCTGGCATGAGCACCGCGGCTTTCAGTTCTAAGCATTGCACCATAGGCAATACATTGGGCAAGTTTGATCATCTTGGGAACCCGAATGGCTTCCACCAGTTCCGGATTGGAAGAACTGATCCTATTTCTCAAGGCAATTTTCTTTGCCCGCTGGTTAAGAATTTTTAACTCTTCAACGGCCTGTTCAAGATCTTCACCATTTCTGAAAATACCAACCTTATCCATCATGATCTTCTGCATTGCTGCTTTTAACTCAAAGGGATTTTCACCAAAATCCCTGACCAGAAGATCTGAGATTTTCTTTTCCTCTTGTTTCATAAAATGCTGGATAGTGGATGTGCTCACATTTAATGGGTTTTCATCACAATAATCTGCGACAAATTCACCCACGATCATTCCTGCCACAACCGTTTCAGCAACAGAGTTGCCGCCCAGCCGGTTAAATCCGTGCATATCCCAGCAGGCAGCCTCGCCGGCTGAAAAAAGACCTTTCAGTGTCGGGCTTTCACCCGTGGCTTTCGTTCTGATTCCGCCCATGGAATAATGCTGGGTCGGTCTGACCGGTATATACTCTTCAACGGGATCAATACCAAGGAAATATTCACAGATCTCTTTAACTTCCCTTAAGTTCTTTTCAATATGTTTACGGCCAAGCAAAGTAATATCCAGCCAGAGGTGATCACCGTAACGCGACGGGATACCCTTGCCTTTTCTCATGTGCTCGGTCATTCTGCGCGAGACAACATCCCTTGATGCCAGTTCCTTTTTGTCTGGTTCATAATCCGGCATAAACCGATAGCCATCCTTATCCAGAAGGAGACCCCCGTCACCGCGGCATCCTTCAGTGGTAAGGATACCAACCGGTACAATGGCTGTCGGATGAAATTGGACAGCTTCCATGTTCCCAAGAGTTGCGATTCCGGTTTCAAGAGCAATGGCATTGCCGATTCCTTCGGAAATAACAGCATTGGTGGTAATGGCATATAGTCTTCCATAACCGCCCGTGGCAATTGTTGTAGCTTTTGCCACATAGGCGATGAGTTTGCCTGTAATAAGGTCTCTTACAATGGCGCCATAGCAGACCCCGTCTTCATGGATCAAGGCAATGGCTTCTTTTCTTTCATGGACTGGAATGCCCATCTGGATGGCTTTATTATCCATGGCATAAAGCATGGTGTGCCCTGTACCGTCAGATGTGAAAC
This sequence comes from Pseudomonadota bacterium, assembly GCA_018812385.1. Classification (GTDB taxonomy): domain Bacteria; phylum Desulfobacterota; class Desulfobacteria; order Desulfobacterales; family Desulfobacteraceae; genus Desulfobacula. The sequence continues at coordinate 4,258 of JAHJDU010000524.1, read as the reverse complement.
AGGTTCTCCATTTTTTTGTCCCGCCAAAATCCCTGGCAGTAATCAGGCCCTGGGCTTCATTTTTTTCAGTAATGGTGACTTTTTTACCATTAATAACAACCTCCCTGTCTCCCCGCCTGACCCTTGACCAGGGCACACCCCAGGCAGTTAATTGCCGGATGGCCTTGGGAGCCGTGTTCACGAACATCCTGGCCACATCCTGGTCGCATCCCCAGTCACTTCCCCTTACTGTGTCTCCAAAGTGGACTTCTTCATCATCACCTTCGCCCTTAATAGTAGCACCAAGGCTTGCCTGCATGCCGCCCTGGGCAGCAGCAGAGTGAGATCTTTTGGCAGGAACAAGAGACAGGACAATGGTATCAAAGCCCCTCTGCATGGATGCAATGGCAACTCTAAGTCCTGCCAGCCCGCCACCAATTACAAGTGAATCCGTATATATGACTTTCATTTAGGTCACCCCTTATTGCTTTGTTACTTCAGCTGGTTGAGTTTCTTCCGGTTCCTGGGCCGCTTTTTTTTCCTGGCCTTCCTCTAATGACTGAATCTCTTTGTTTACCGGAATAGCTTCCTCGGCCTGGACCTGTTCAACAGCTGCTGCATGTTTACTATATCTTTCACCGACTCTATCCCTGTGGTTGATGCCGATCACAAGAAAAACCAGCAAGGCAAGAATACCAATGGTCATAAAGAAAATGGTAGCTCTGTTTTTCATTTTCTTAAGGGTTTGTCTTGATTTTTTAGCATCTTTACCACCAAACCATCCCCATTTCATGCAAAGCCTGTAAAGGCCGATGGTGCCGTGAAGCTCAACACAAATCAAAAGGATCAGATAAAGGGGCCACATATTGCCGGAAATAATCCTGTCTGCCGACATATAGGGGTCGATACCACCTGGATGGGTCAACATGATATAAAGATGAACCGATCCTGCAAAAAACATTATAAATCCGGTAACCACCTGGATATACCATAAATTGGTATCACTATGATTCATCATCTGCATCTGGTCTCTGAGGATTCTGTGCTGTTTCCACGAGATGGGAAACTTTCTAACCCCCAGTAATGCATGAATGATAAAGAGTGTAAATATGGTTAGAACGGCAAAAAATACAGCAATGGGAAAGCCTTGTCCTGTATCAGACAAAAAGGCCAGTTCCATGGTTTTTGCCACAAAATTAAAAGCAGCTTTTCCAAAGATGATGCTGCCCACAAGAAGCATGTGCACCCACATGAACAGCCCAAGAATCAGGCCGGTCCCACTCTGGAGAAAATCAAGCCTTGCAGGCATTCTGCTCTTTTTTTTATTTGATTCGATAATATAACTATCCAATTTTCTTAGCCTCCTGTATGAGGACAGATTTGAAATCTGTCCCCCCGATTAAAATACATCTTTACAAACCTGGCCGATCTGCCCTAAATTTTCGCAGACAAAAATTCCATTGTCCTTGAATGCTGCAATCTTTGCTGCACCTGTACCGCTGGAACCTGAAATAATGGCTCCGGCATGCCCCATCCTCCTGCCGGGAGGTGCGGTAAGACCAGCTATAAAACCGACGACGGGTTTGGTAAGGTTTTCTTTTATAAAATAAGCTGCCTCTTCTTCTGCACTTCCGCCTATTTCACCCACCATGACAATCCCATGGGTTTGTTTATCCTTTTGAAAAGCGTCAAGCACATCTATAAAATTAGTTCCATTCACAGGGTCACCGCCAATACCAATGCAGGTAGACTGGCCCATTCCAAGCTTTGTCAACTGATCAACTACTTCATAGGTAAGGGTGCCTGATCGTGAAACAACACCTATATTTCCTTTTTTATGGATTTTGCCCGGCATAATGCCGATTTTGCACTCCCCGGGAGTGATAATACCCGGGCAGTTGGGTCCGATAAGACGGCAATTCTTTGTGGCAAGAAAATGTTTAACCTTTACCATATCAAGAATTGGAATTCCTTCTGTAATGGCCACAATCAGGTACACACCAGCATCTGCTGCCTCCATAATGGCATCTGCCCCGAATGGCGGGGGCACAAAGATAAGGGATGCTGTAGCACCTGTTTCTTCAACTGCCTCACGAACAGTATTAAACACGGGCACATCATCCATTTTCTGCCCGCCTTTACCCGGAGTTACCCCGGCCACTATTTTAGTTCCATATTCCAGACACCCTCTTGTATGAAAGCTTCCCTCATTGCCGGTAATCCCCTGTACAAGGACCTTTGTGTCTTTATTTACAAATATACTCAATTTTAATCTCCTCTAATTGACAGCTGCAGCAATTTTTTGCGCTGCATCAAAAAGATCAACAGCAGTGGTTAAATTTAAGCCGGCATTGCTTAGAATTTCCTTTCCTTTTTCCACATTTGTGCCTTCCATGCGAACCACAACAGGGATATTGATATTGGTTTTCTTTGCTGCATCCACAACACCCTGGGCAAAAATATCACAACGCAATATACCGCCGAAAATATTAATTAATACTGCTTTGACCTTGTCATCGGCCAGGATGATCCTGAATGCATTTTCAACCTGTTCGGAAGTGGCTCCACCGCCGACATCCATGAAATTGGCCGGGGTTGCCCCGGCAATTTTTATGATGTCCATTGTAGCCATGGCAAGGCCTGCGCCATTTACAATATTTCCCACATTTCCATCAAGATTAATATAGTTTAAATTATATTTTGATGCTTCAACTTCCAGTGGATCTTCTTCATCAAGGTCTCTTAAGGCCATTAAATCCTTGTGGCGGTAAAGGGCATTGGAATCAAAATCAACCTTTGCGTCCAGGGCCAGAACTTTATCATCCAAAGTTAAAATCAAAGGATTGATTTCAACCATGGAGCAGTCATTGGCAATAAAAAATCTGTACAGGTTGGAAAGAAGAACTGAAAATGGTTTCATGGCAGAAGAAGGAAGTTCCAGGGCAAACCCGACTTGTCTGAGCTGGTATCCCTGAATTCCCATTAACGGGTCTACATGAACTTTTATAATTCTTTCAGGGGTGTCAGCAGCCACTTTTTCAATGTCCATGCCGCCGTCCTGGCTTGCCATGATCACAATTGATGCTGTGGCGCGGTCCACAAGAAGACTTAAATACAGCTCTTTTTTAATTTTCTGGCCTGCCTCGATCAAGAGTTTTTTCACAAGCCTGCCTTCAGGACCGGTCTGATGGGTGACAAGGGTCATGCCCAGGATTTCACTGGCCAGGGTTTCAACTTCTTCCATGGAAACCGCAAGCTTTACACCACCGCCTTTACCCCTTCCGCCTGCATGGATCTGGGCTTTCACCACCACTGGAAAATTGCCCAGGTCTGCGGCAGTCTTTTTTGCCTCATCCACTGAAAAAGCAACATTTCCATCAGGAACAGGCACATTGTATGCCTTAAACAATTCCTTTGCCTGATATTCATGTATTTTCATTTAAATTTCCTTTCAACTTTACAAAAACAAGGAACAGATACTTTGTTTCTAATTTTTTTTATATTCCTATCTTCCAACTAACAGCCAACAAACTATGAAAAAGTATTGAGTGCTGAGTAATGAAAAAAGCTAAGCTGACAGTTTTTTCTCACTACTCAAAACTCATATCTCAGTACTTTCATATAAAATTATAAATATGAAAGCAACACTTCAGCGGCAGCTGAAGGGGATATTTTTTCATTTTCTACCTGTTCTGAAACAAGCGCTATTTCTTTATTAATTTTCTCATTGTTTTTAAAACGCTGTTTTAAACCCTCTTCAACAAGGGTCCACATCCATTCCAGGGATTGTTTTTTCCGCCTTTGCAAAAATTCTCCCGAGGCTTTAAATTTCTCATGATGATCAAGAATAGTTTCCCAGACAGCTTGCGTCCCCCCATCAATAACAGAAGAACAAGTCAAAACAGGTGTGGACCAGTTTGGTGATTCAGGCCGGATCAGATGCATGGCCATATCCAGATCCCCCTTGGCTTTTTTAACCGCCTTAAGGTTCTCCCCATCAGCCTTGTTAATGGCAATGCCATCTGCCAGTTCCAGAACTCCTTTTTTGATTCCCTGAAGTTCATCACCGGCTCCGGCAATCATCAATACCAGGAAAAAATCCACCATGGAGGCCACGCTGGTTTCAGATTGTCCTACCCCCACAGTTTCAACAAGGATTACATCAAACCCGGCTGCTTCACAGGTCAGCATGATTTCGCGGGTTTTAGAGGCAACTCCCCCCAGGGTTTCCCCGGCAGGTGAGGGGCGGATAAAGGCATTTTTATGGGCAGACAGCCGT
>JAHJDU010000523.1 GCA_018812385.1 Pseudomonadota bacterium | reverse complement strand
TCTTAAAGACGGGGATGAAATCGGCTGCAAACTAGTAAATGGAAAGGTCCTGGTTCCTGAATCATTTAAACGGGCATGGGATTTATATTGTGAAGGTGAATGGCTTGCCATGTGTGATGATCCTCAAGTTGGCGGTCAGGGAATGCCAAAACTTATCGGATGTGCCGCCCTTGAATACATGGTTGGTGCAAATTCCGCATTTATGCTCTACTACGGCATGACACACGGTGCGGCCAAGCTTGTGGAAGCCTTTGGTGATGAAGAACAAAAAAAACTTTACATGAAAAAAATGTTTGCCGGCATTTGGGGCGGAACCATGCTCTTGACTGAATCCGAGGCAGGATCTGATGTGGGAGCGCTCACCACCATGGCAACAAAAAAAAAGGACGGGACTTATTCTATCCAAGGATCAAAAATTTTTATCTCCGGGGGAGACCATGATCTGTGTGAAAATATCATCCACCCGGTACTGGCAAGAATTGAGGGCGCACCTTCCGGAACCAAAGGGATTTCCCTGTTCCTGGCTCCTAAATACCATGTGAATGAGGACGGCAGCCTGGGTGAATTCAATAATATCGTTTGTACAGGCCTGGAACATAAAATGGGTATTCACGGAAATGCCACAGCCTCTTTATCCCTGGGAGAAAAAGGGGAATGTATCGGCACCCTTCTGGGCAAAGAAAACAAAGGCATGCCTGAGATGTTCCAAATGATGAATGAAGCCCGTGCATTTATCGGAATGCAGGGCTTTGCCATTGCTTCTGCTTCTTATGTGTATGCCCTTGATTATGCCAGAAACAGGATTCAGGGAAGACATCTTCTGGCAGGAAAGGAACCGGCGGCAAAAAGCGTTCCCATTATCCAGCATCCAGATGTAAAACGCCAGCTTTTGAACATGAAAGTCTATACAGAAGGGATGCGGTCTTTGATCTATTATTATGGCAAATGCTCTGATATTGTCCATGTAACAGAGGACGAACAACTCAAAACAGATACCAGTGCATTGATTGAAGTTTTAACGCCCATAGTTAAAGGATATATCACAGACAAATCCCTGGAAGTCTGTTCCCATGGAGTACAGGTCTATGGCGGCTATGGCTATATCAGTGAATTCCCTGTTGAACAGCTCATGAGAGATTCAAGGATTTGCATGATTTATGAAGGCACCAATGGTATCCAGGCCATGGATCTTATCGGCAGAAAACTTTCCATGAATAATGGTGAAAGCTTTAAATACTTTATTGCCAGAATAAAAGAAACCGTTGAAGAGGCCAGGAAAATTAAAGGCATTGAGAGACTGGTTGAAAAAGTTGACCATGCTGTATCAAGGCTTGAAGCCCTTGCCCAACAAATCGGACAAAGAGCCAGGTCTGATAAGGCGATGAATGCATATGCCTTTGCCCATCCATTTCTTGAAGTAACCGGGGATGTCACCTTTGCATGGATGCATCTGTGGCGGGCATCTATTGCAGCACCCAAGCTTGCCCAAAAAGTTGGCAGCCTGGATAAGGACGCCGTTGCAGCCAAGGCTTTAAAAAACAAAGATGCTGCCTTTTATGCGGGTCAGATTGAATCCGCTAAATTTTTTATTAATACCCTTCTTCCATCAACTTATGGTAAGATGGATGCTATCTTTGAAGGCGACTCCAGTGTGGAAGATATACTGGACGTCTCTTTTGGATCAAAATAAATCATTTTTATAGGGTGGAGGAAATATGCTTGAATATCTGAAAAAAAGTCTGCTGACAGGCATTGGCCTGGCATTGAAATCCAAAAATGAAATCGAGGACCTGGCAAAAGAATTTGCTGAAAAATCAAAAATGAGCCAGGATGAAGCCAAAGATTTTCTAACGGAATGTCGGCAAAAATATGAAGATGCAAAGACCGGCTTTGATAAAAGAATTGAAGGGACCATAGAAAAAATACTCTTAAAACTGGATCTGCCGTCAAAATCAGATATAAAAGCCCTTAACAAAAGGATTGACGCTCTGACAAAAAAACTGTCTGATAAAGCATAAACAATCCAGGTCTGTTTATGCTGAGTATTAAAACCATTGGCAGGGTAGGCAAACGATACCGACATCTTTGGCGCTATCAACAGATTATCGGTATTATTTTAAAATATGGCTTTGGAAATATCATTGATTCAATGCATATTGACCGTTACATTGAGTCAGGCCGTGAGCTCATCCCCTTTGTTAAAAGCCACGAAAAAGTTGAAAAACTTTCCAAAAACCAGCGCATCAGAATGGTATTTGAAGAACTCGGGCCCACCTTTATCAAGATGGGCCAGGTTCTTTCCTCCCGTCCCGACCTTATTACCGTTGACCTTTTAAATGAACTTGCACAACTCCAGGATCATGTCCCACCCTTTGGATTTGACCAGGTAAAAGCCATTATTGAATCTGAATTTGGCCAGCCCCACGACAAAATTTTTAAATCAATTGAAGAAACCCCTTTTGCCAGTGCTTCCATTGGACAGGTTCACAAAGCGCAGATCAACAGCAATGAGAAGATTGCTGTAAAAATCCAGAGGCCCGGAATTCAAAAAATAATTGAAACAGATCTTGAAATTATGCTTCACATCGCTTCCATCATGGAAAATAATATTGAAGAGGCAGCTTTTTTCAAACCCGTAAAAATTGTGGAAGAATTTGCCAAAACCCTTGAAAAAGAGCTGGACTACACCATTGAAGCATCCAATATGGAGCGGATGGCTGAACAATTCAAAGATGACAAAACCATTTATATTCCCAAAGTATATTTTGCCGAATCCAGTGCCCGGGTTCTGGCCATGGAATATATCCACGGAATCAAGGCCAATGATGTGGATGCCATTGAACTGGCCGGGCTAGACAAAAAATTGATCACACGGCGGGGGGCTGATTTCTATATGAAACAGGTGTTTGAGCATGGATTTTTTCATGCTGATCCCCATCCAGGCAATATCTTTATCCTGGAAAAAAACCGCATAGGGCCAGTGGACTTCGGGATGACAGGATTTGTGGATCAACACACCCGGGAGGTATTTGTGGATCTGATCCACAGTATTGCCACAAACGACTTTAAACTTACAGCAAAACTTTTGTGCGAGCTTTCTGAATACGAAAACCAGCCAGACCTGATACTGCTTGAAAAAGATGTGTCCTTATTTGTATCAACTCATCTTTTAAAATCCTTAAAAGATATTAAAACCGCCAAAATGGTGAACCAGTTTCTTGAGCTGTGTGCAAATCATAAATTAAAGATTCCACCGGATTTTTTCCTGATGATAAAAGCATTTATATCCATAGAGGGACTTGCCAAAAAGCTTGATCCTGATTTTGATATAATTTCCCATGCCATCCCCTATGTTGCGGCTGCAAAATACAAAAAATTCACACCCTCAAGAATGGCTAAAGACTTTATGGGGATTGCAAGGGAATCCTATAAATTATTTCAGATCTTCCCGACAGATGCAGTTGAGATCATGCGGCTTACAAAATCCGGGAAACTATCTTTCAATATGAGAATTGAAGGATTTGATAACATGTTGAAAACCCAGGATCAGACCAGCAACAGGATTGCTTTTTCCATAATTATTGCGGCATTGATATTGGGATCGGCAATGCTCATCAATTCCAATCTCCCACCGCTTCTTTTCGGAGTGTCTGTAATTGGAATTGCAGGATTTATTGCTGCTGCTGTCATGGGGATCTGGCTTTTGATAGCCATCGTTCGAAAAGGACGGCTCTGACAGGCTGACCAGTTAAGATTCTATCCCTTCCCCTTTGTTGAACAGATTTTAAACAAAGGGCAATTTTCACAAAGCGGTTTTTTAGCATCACAGATTTCCCTGCCAAAATAAATCAATTGCAGGGACAAATCGCTCCAGGATATTTTGGGGATGATCTCCATTAATTCATACTCAACTTTTACAGGATCACGGCTTTTTGTCAGACCAAGTCTTCTGGCAATTCTCAATACGTGGGTATCCACTACAATTGTCTGATAACCAAAGGCTGCCGACAGCACAACATTGGCAGTTTTCCTGCCCACGCCCGGCAGGGCAATAAGCCTGGCCATCTCATGTGGCACATTTGCCTGATGCTCCTTGAGAATTGCAAGGGCACAGGCTTTAATATTTTTTGCTTTATTATTATAAAAGCCCGTGGAATAAACAATCTGTTTGATGTCATTCAAGGGGGCCTTGCCCAAACTCTCAGGATCAGGATATTTTTCAAACAGATTTTTGCATACTTTATTTACCTGATTATCCGTGCACTGGGC
>JAHJDU010000522.1 GCA_018812385.1 Pseudomonadota bacterium | reverse complement strand
GGTCAGGCATTTGCAGATCAGATATTCAGGGTTTTTACAAACAAACATCCTGACGTACACCTTAAAATGATTAACACATCAGTTGATGTTAAGAACCTGAGATATAAAAGCAACCGCAAGCTTGTGGATGGCAGGTTTGTCGATCCAAGCGTACAGAAAAACGTTGACCTTGATATCCGGTTAATCAATTTCTATGATGAACAACTGTCTGTGTTAGGCAACATTACACGGCATTAATACTACGATTATTTTACCTCTGGAATGACCGCTTTGAATCTGAGTGTGGGCTTCTACTATTTCATTTTTTTCATATACTTTTTGTATATGTGAGGACAATTTACCGCTATCTATCCAGTCCGCTAATTGACTCAGATCTTTATACGAAGAATGCACAAACACGAGCCTACTTTTTTTGCTAACTTTTAGGCGAGCCATTAATTCAGAAAGTAAAGATTTACCACTTGGAACAGTCGTAACGAAGATTCCATTTTTCCCGAGTTGCGGTGAGAAATACTCCCTTTTATACCTGCCTGCAGCGTCAAATATGGCATCGTATTGATTATCAATTGCAGCAGGTTCATTTTTCTTATAATCGTATATGCAATGAGCACCCAATGAGGAAACGAATTCGATGTTATCAGTACTGCAGATTCCATGCACTTCCGCCCCTAAGTGTATAGCGATTTGAATAGCAAAATGCCCAACGCCTCCGCTGGCGCCGGTGATGAGGACTTTCTTACCTTGATTTACGCCACAAATATCACGAAGCGCCTGCAACCCGGTTTGAGCAGCTAAAGGGATTGAGGCCGCATCAACAAGGGATATTGAAATAGGAGCTTTGGCAACTTCTGTTTCTTTGAATTCAGCAAACGTACTCAATACACCGCCGGAAAACTTGTTGGTCATGCCGAATACGGCGTCACCAACTTTAATGTGAGCAACATTTCCCCCGACCTCCACCACAGTCCCAGATACATCCAGCCCAGTTAACCTCGGAAGTGGGTCGCGCGCGAGTGTTCTGCGGAACTTACCTCTACGCAGCAATGCATCTTTGGGGTTAATGCTGCTAGCCGCCACTTCTACAATTACTGAATCAGATTTGCACACAGGTTTTGGCCAACCATCGACCCATTCCAAGACGCTCTCTTTGCCAAATTTTTTGTAAATACATGCTTCCATGAAGCGCTCCCTCTGTTGGTTAAACTCTGTAGTCAGATTAGGTGCCTAACGTTGAGTTCTGCGAGAGCCGGGCTTTTTTGGCTTCCGCAGAAACGGTTTGTTATGTAAATCATTGATCGTTTCTTCATTCTATTGGTTAATTTTTTCTCAGACGATTTCTAAGAAAAACAACCCATAAATTCCATTTTGTTTCCTTTTTATTTGTTAAGAATTGATTTTCAACTTTATCAAAACAATCTTCAATCAAAGCATCATGGAGCCACCTGATTGCAATATGCCAAGTTAATATCCCTTTTCCAGATAACATCATATCTATTGTGTGCTTTAATTCAGTTGCATTATTTTCTATTTCAGTAACTTCGAATCTGTGGACACCTTTAAAACCATCAGGTTTTACAAATGTGAATTCAATTAAACTTCCGGGTATATAGGTATTTATTGAATATTTGATTGGCCCATGTCCACCTATAGCACCGATTGTTAATCCTTTTTTAAAAATCATTGGTGGCCATTTTTCCTTAGGCCATAGCTTGTCATCACTTGAAGACAGAGTGTTAAGTATATCGGATATCACGCCTTTGGACTGACTAATAATTCTTTTATGGATATTTATAGTTTTCAATTTCAAATTCCTTTTTCTACATAAGCTCAGTTGCCGCGGCCTTTTGCGGTCAACTGGAGCGTTTGGGTACGCCCGCGGCATGGGCGTGAACTTATGGGGTGAAAGTCCCCTATACGTGAGTCCTGTTAACATAGGTTTTGTTAACACAAGTATTAGCCGAAAACAAGGGCGGAACAGTGAGGGACCGTCTGAAGGGCTTGAGCAAAGCGAAAGGCGAGCCGCAGGCGAGAGTGACCGCAGGAAACGGCAACTTGGAGCGCAAAACTATGAGCCGACGAACAGAAACAGCATATAAGGCCCGGTACTCTTGATTAAACGCCCTGTGCGGACCCGCATGCAGGGTGTTGTGGGGGCTGGGGGAGAAAAACCCCCGGCTACCCGATTGGGCAATTTATAGTTTCAATATGTTTCTGAATTAATATCTGGGGAAGAAATAATATTTGCCCTTTGATTTCTATCAAAGTATTCCGTCATGAAAATTATTTTTTCCATTCAGTGGATAATGGTGGTGTCATAACAGGAGGATCTCGATCTTTGTGAAACCAACCCGCCATAGTCATCCGTAATTCTTCGAAATTTTTAAAATCGTGAAGATTTTGTATTGTTTCATCAAAAGATGATGACTGTTTAAGCCCAGCACGCCAAGCTGTTTTTTCAACTGTGCCCATTATCAAATAATTGTTGCCAACATCTTGAGGCATCAATTGAGAAAATGCTTGGGTCAAGTGGTGCTCAATTTCATGCTTGTGACCGATAAGCAAATCGCAATTAGAACAATACCGGTTGGTATAATTAAGGGATATTAAATGCATAGGATCGACATGAATGAGAAGAGGGAGTTTGCGCTGCCCTGCTTTACTTTCACAAATTGGGCATTTTGAGAATTTTAAATTTGGATAAGGGTTAAGGGAGTAATTATATTTAGGTGCTAATTGACCAAATTGTTTATTTTTCGTCTTCGCCATAATATTCTCTTTTACATTACTTTTTCCATTTTACTGTCGCAGCGCAAACAAAATTGGAGTGATTGTCCATCAGTATCCTCTTCATAGCTACATTGGTCACAATAATTCAACTTACATTTGGGGCAATCATATACAGAGGTTACAGACTCCTCAGTTCGATCACTAATTTGTCCAACAGTTGAACCACAGTAATGGCAATACGCCTTAAATGAATTTTTTCCCTTTTTCATATTATCTCACTTTGCCCAACAATAAGTTAACCTGTTTTTTTTCTGTATAACTCCGTTTGTCGGATAACATTCCTTCATTACCAAAAAGGGCGTAAGCTGACAACAGATTTCATGAGTGTTATGCTATTTTCTTACAGGATAACACTCAAAATTTGATGTTAACCAGAAACCGGATAATTTTAGATGATTCAAATCGATTGATTTTTGTTATAAGTATGGCCTTGATCTTTTAGTTTGTTTTGTTATCTGGCACAGCTCCGCTCTTTCGCTTACATTGTCGAGAATGGAGACAAGATTAAAGCATGTCATTTTCTGTTATAGTAGGGATTTCGTAGAATTGCAATCAGGGAAAACTCCTAAGCTTATTTTTACTTTACATTTTGTAAATTGT
>JAHJDU010000658.1 GCA_018812385.1 Pseudomonadota bacterium | reverse complement strand
GTCAATCTTTAAGTAAATAGAGGTGGATTCTGTATTTGCATGACCCAACACCTCGGATATGATTGGTAAAGGGGTGTTGTCTTCCAACAAAGCACTGGCAAGGCTATGTCTCTTATGGGGAGCTCCCCATAATCGCCATTATGTAGAGTCAGATATAATGGGGAGTGTGGCCGCTTAAACAAGACTTTCTGGGTATAAATCCTTGAAACACTCCCCATAATAAAGCATGCTCATCCTATCTTAAAACAAGAAAGGAGGAGTTTTTTATGAATCAATTACATGAAACCAAAAGCGCAATAGATTCCGTATTGCGTATTATGGCAGAACGTGAATACGCGGCTTCAACCATTAAGACACATCGAGGAATTCTTAATTCCCTGATAAAGTTCATGGAAAAAAATCATTATACCAAAATGGAGGAACATGTTGGCCTGGCCTACATCAAGGAAAGAACCGGTGCGACTATGAATGGATTTTGGGGGCCAGGCAATCAAAAGATTAATACCACTCTCAAACCGGTACAAAACCTGTTTTATTACCTGGATAATGGGGATTTGTCCTATTTCATGCGCTCCAAAATCAAGCCGTTTCAATGTCCATTTGCGTTTAAGTCTGAATATCAATTGTTTCAAAAAGAATACCGTGAACGTAATTATGCCAATGCCACCATTGTATGCAACAATAACATTGTCAGGCGATTGCTTACTTTTCTGCTAAAAAAAGTCAACTCGTCAGATGATATCACGATAACCCATTTAACAGAATTCCTGGCAGCATTTGCCGGATGCAGACCAAGATATGTTTCTACTGTTCTTTATGTGTTGAGGAATTATTTTACGTTTTTGCAGGACATGAATATTATAAAAACAGATCTTGCTGCATCACTTCCGCATGTGAGAATTCTGCGTAATGCGTTTATTCCTCATGCATGGGAAACAGATGACGTTAGAAAATTACTGGCTTCAATCGACCGGAATTCCACCAAGGGGAAGCGGGATTATGCCATTCTTCTTATGATAGTGCATCTTGGTCTCAGAGTAAGCGATATACGCAACATGAGGCTGTCAGATTTAAACTGGAACAGAAAAACAATTACACTGAGTGTGCGAAAAACAGGACAAGCACTGGAGTTGCCACTTCTCGATGACATTGGCTGGGCTATTATTGATTACTTGAAAAATGGTCGGCCTCAAACCGCATGCAATAGACTTTTTGTACGACATCGTGCGCCCTTTGATTCTTTTGGGGAAAATCAGAGTTTCTACAGTGAATTACATCGATATATGCAAGTTGCAGGCATTACTCCGCCTACCGGTGTACATTGCGGACTACATTCCTTGAGAAGTACGCTTGCCAGAAACATGTTGGAAGCCAAAACCCCTCTTCCAGTTATTTCGGAAGTTTTAGGGCACACAAACATAAATACCACCAGCATTTATCTCAAGATTGATCTTGACGGATTGAGAAAGTGTGCCTTGGATCCTGAGGAGGTACTTTAGTTATGACTGGAATTTATCAAGGGCGCAGTGATTTATCTGGTATGATGGCTTCCTTCCTTAATGAGAAAAGGATGACGGGTTACAAATACGCTAATCAGGAGAAATTGCTCATCCGGTTTGACAGCTATTTCGACAGAAATGGATATACAGGGATACGTATAACAAAATCCATGGTGGATGACTTCATCTATTCGCCATTGGAACAGCCGTCAACTCACTATTTGAAAGAACGTTTGTTGCGGGATTTTGCATTGTTTTTGGTTCGACATGGGTACCAGGAAGTTTACATTGCAAAAGTAGAATCAGCACCTGTTAAAAAATGTTCCCATATTCCTTATATTTTTATGGAAGAAGAGATGAGGCATATTTTTACCGCAGTTGATGCATGGGAAGATTCATTTTATACAAACAGACACCTGGTTGATCCGGTTCTTTTCCGCTTGCTTTATGGAACCGGCATGAGAGTATCTGAGGCGTTAAATATAATGGTCAAAGATTTTGATGGAATCAATGGTGTCCTGACCGTATATCATGCCAAAAACAATAAGGATCGGCTGATTCCGCTTGCGTTAAGCCTTGCCGGCAGGATAGGCAAATTCATTAATGTCTTTCACAAATATTCTCAAGATACAGCTTACCTGTTCCAGTCACCCAGAAAGGGCAAGACGGACAAAAGTACAGTGTATCGTCGTTTCCGCCAATACTTGCAATGTGCCAACATCCCCCATACCGATGCTGGTCCGAGAGTGCATGATTTACGCCACAACTACGCTGTCAAATGCTTGAAAAAATGGGTGCTGGCGGGTGAAGAGTTAACCAATCTATTACCCTATCTGGCTGCATACATGGGGCACTCGGATTTCAGAGGCACGCAGTACTATCTCCGCCTAACGGCTGATCTGTATCCCGACATTATCAATCGCTTAGAGGCAAATTTCGGTCACGTCATACCAGAAGGAGGGCCGACTGATGAAGAACAATGATTTCCCTAAACACCTCTCTTATTTCCTGTCAAAGCACCTACCGGGGCAGAGAAACGCCAGCACACACACGATAGCATCTTATCGCGACGTCTTTAAACTGCTATTGATATTCTGTGAGTCAGCAAAATCAATTAAGCCAGAAAAAATCAAGACAAGTGATCTGTCGAAAGAGCTGATTCTCCACTTTCTTGATTGGCTTGAAACAGAACGAAAATGTTCCATCTCAACTAGGAACCAGCGCCTTGCTGTAATTCATTCATTTGTTCACTACGTACAGAAAGAATCTCCGGAGAATTTGTTTGAATTTAAAAAAATACTCTCAATACCGAACAAAAAATATCCCCGGACGTTGGTCCCCTATCTTACTGGTCAAGAAATGCAAATTCTACTATCCCAACCTGATACGTCAACGACTGAGGGATTCCGGAATGCCATACTTCTATCTGTCCTCTACGATACTGGTTCCAGAGTGCAGGAGTTGATAAACATTAGAGTAAAGGATGTGCGCTTATCTTCTCCGGCCGTCATAAGACTGCACGGTAAGGGTCGCAAAATTCGACAAGTACCGCTCATGGGCAAAACATCTAAGGTACTCGGTTTATATCTTGAAATGAAAAAATACCATCCTGGAATCTCCAAGGGTGACAATTACCTGTTTGTAAACCAGAAGAAGCAGCAACTGTCACGATGGGGCATTTCTTATATCTTGAACAAATATGTTGAGAAGGCAAAAGATGACGTTGGTTTCAATGTTGATTTTCCTGTGACACCCCATGTAATGCGTCATTCCAAGGCCATGCATTTGCTTCAATCCGATATTAATCTGATCTACATCCGTGATTTTCTGGGGCATGCTGATTGTTCTACGACAGAAGTTTATGCCAGAGCCGATAGTGAAATGAAACGAAAAGCGATTGAGAAAGCCTATGTAAATCTGGTACCAGAGACTGTCCCGAAGTGGCAAGAAGATGGTGATTTAATGAAATGGCTGAACTCGTTGTGTAGTTTGTAAAAATTATTATGGGGAGTGTTTTGATATGAATCAACAGGAAACAGTATGATTGTCAAGCCACACTCCCCATTATATCTGACTCCACATAATGTCTCTTATGGGGAGCTCCCCATAAGAGACACTCATTTGCAACCCACCTCCTTGAAGACGGTGTTGATTTGTATTCAATAAAAACCTTTCTGGGGCATAACTCAATTTCAACAACTATGATTTATTTACGTCTTACTGCAAATGGTATCAAAAAGATAAAAAGCCCTTTTGATAGATATAACAAATCATCGATTGTGGAGGTGCCGGATGGTAAAGATAGCTAATTCAATCAGTGATAAAAATACGCCCGAGATGGCAGATATTTTTTGCAAATATGGCAAAGCATACATTGAATCGCATCCTATGCCCCTGGAACATTACAAAATCATGAATGCTATAGTAGTTTGCCGGACTGCAGCTTTAGGAGGGCATGTTGAGGTCTGTGATTCTTGTGGGAAAACACAAAATTCTTACAATTCCTGCCGTAACCGTCATTGCCCTAAATGCCAGGCGCTTACTAAAGCAAGATGGCTTGAAGCAAGGCAGGCAGAACTCCTTTGTGTTCCATATTTCCACAATGTGTTTACCCTGCCTCATGAGCTTAATTTGGTCATTCTTTGCAACAAAAAGATTATGCTGGACATCCTCTTTAGGGCTGTATCAGCAACATTAAAAGAATTTGCTGAAAATCCAAAATCCAGATACAAGGAGGGTGGTAAAATAGGATTTACTTCAATTCTTCACACCTGGGATCAAAACCTTCGGGGCCATTTCCATCTTCACTGTGTGATACCGGCAGGATACCTTTCTCATGACGGTGAACGATGGATACATTCTAAAAAGAAATTTTTATTCCCGGTCAAAGCCTTATCAAGGGTTTTCCGGGGTAAATTCATCGAGCAGATGGAACTTTCATTTAATGATCTGATTTTTCCTGGCAAAATTGCTGATATTGGAACTGATGCAGGCTTCAGAAAATTGAAAAAGCAATTATACTCAAAAGAATGGGTTGTCTATTCAAAGCAGCCCTTTGGTGGCCCCAAGCAGGTGTTGGAATATTTAGGACGATATACACACCGGGTTGCCATCTCAAATAATCGGATTTTGGACATCGAAAACAATACTATTACATTTTCTTATAAAGATCGTAAAAATAATGATACAAAAAAAATCATGGCTCTTGATGCCAATGAATTTATCCGGCGTTTTCTTCTCCATGCTCTGCCTAAAAAGTTTATGCGGATTCGTCATTCTGGATTTCTGGCAAACCGTTGCAAAAAAGGAAACTTGTTAAAATGCCGAAAGATTCTGGGGCAGGAAACCATACCTGATAATTTATCAAACAAATCGCCAAAGGATCTCATGTTGGATTTGACTGGCCTGGATATTTCCACATGTCCGTTCTGCAAAAAAGGAAAGCTGAATAAAATGCTTAAAATCCCAGAACAAACTGGCCCTGGATTTTTTGAACGATTGAATTTAACTTCCCTTAAAAACACATCATAGCCCGGTTGTATTTGGGAGTTGATATTTTTCTTTATGCGTTATCAACGCAACTGGATAACTGCGCCTGCAGTAAACACAATGGCATTAAAAAAGGAAATCAATGATTACAAAATCTTCATCAATATTAAAAAAAGGGAAAAATATAATGTGATTGATCATGAAAAACATTTTTTTAAAACAAAATTATCCAGCATCCACAAATCCAAGCATTACAATCCCCATAGAAAAGCGACTCGCTATTGAGACAGATCTTCTTTAGGTTTAGTTCAATAAATTTAATCCTTCATCTCTTAAATATCAGATAATTTTTACTTTTATTTCATATGCTCGATGGACTCTTATGATCAAGGCTTTGGCTATAGATGAAAGATAAAATTCTATACATAAAGTTCAATAAAACCCAATTTCTGGTATTTCTGTTTATAAAGTACCAGAAGGAAATCAACCCCTTTTTTTCATTTTGTTTTTAGGCCATACTACACCTCTCCGATTTGTGTCGGTTTTTTTTAACATGCATGAAACC
>JAHJDU010000521.1 GCA_018812385.1 Pseudomonadota bacterium | reverse complement strand
ACCATCTGAGTCATCTGAGTAAATCTGCGTCCCATAATATTGACTTTTAGATTGTTGGCGTATATACTAAAAATATATATAATATAAAAAGGTGATAAAATGGAAACAGCAAAACTATTTCAAAATGGCAGTTCTCAAGCAGTAAGACTACCCAAGGCATTCAGAATTCCTGGTAAAGAGGTGAAGATATTTAAAAAAGGCAAACAGGTTATACTGGAACCTATAGAAACGACATGGGACTCGTTGTTCGAATCTCTCAGTGAATTCCCGGAAGACTTTATGGAAGACGGACGTAATCAGCCTGACATGCAGAAGAGAGAATCTTTTTAATGCGCTATCTGCTGGATACCAATATTTGCATATGCCTCATAAAAAGACGTCCATCAGAGGTTCTTGAGCGATTCAGGCAACATTCTCCACAGGATGTTGCAATCTGTACAATTACCTTGTTCGAACTTCAATATGGGATTGAAAAAAGTCAATACCAGCAACGTTCCGAGGATGCACTTACCAAATTTCTTCTGCCACTGGACCTTATTAATCTTTATCGGTCCGCTGCAATAGAAGCCGCAGCCATTCGCGCGCAACTTGAAAGAAAAGGGATGCCCATTGGTCCTTATGATCTGCTCATAGCAGGCTTGGCCAGATCACGGGATATGACATTAGTGACCAACAATACCAAAGAATTTGAAAGGATTGTTGGCCTGCATCTGGAAAACTGGGTTGAATAAGGGAATCCCATTATGGTAAAATATAACCATAGGCAAAATCCTTAAAACGCAGTTTTTGACCCCAAAAAGCAGGGCCTAAGAGGAAAAAACACCCCAAATTGGAACGATTACCATATAAAAACAAACACTTAGCGGGGTCAGACCCCGTAATACCGATAATACAGACCCCGTAATACTACGTCCTCCAGCGCCTTGAAGGATTATAGGATGTCAACGTTTAATGAAGGAAACTCAAAATGAAATCTACGGATCGCGAAATAAGGATTAAAGTTCCAGAAGACATACTTTTATCTGCAAGTTTTAATGAAGCACAGTTTGTTACTGAGATGCGAGAAACTTTGGCTTTTAAGCTATTTTCTCAGGGACGGCTTTCTGGTGGGAAAGCTGCAAAATTAGCTGGAATGTCAAGAGTACAATTTTTGCTTAAAGCCGGGCAGCATAATATCGATTGGCTCTCCTTTGATCAAGATGAACTAAGAAGAGAGCTTTCCTGAAATGAAGGTAATATGTAACACGACACCATTTATCGCTTTAGCTTCAATCAATCGGATCGAATTGATGAGGGAATTATTCGAAACGATAGTTGAACAGAGATTCTACCCAGACGGCATGAAGTTTTTTGGGGTGTAATAATTCTAAAAATCGGGTTTTGCCCGCACCGAAATCCCCTTCAATCAATACACTTTGTCCACGGTAGATGCGATTGTAGGTAGCGGTCAAATAAGAGACGCGACGTTTGTCGCTGATAAAATCTTCTTTCATATTATATTTCTCCATGAGAAGCATAAGGAGCCACATGGGTCCTTCGTTGATGATTTTGGCAGTCAAGAACAAATGCATTGAACAGTGCTAACCCTTTTCTATTTTCAGGTTGTCTCATTTTTTTTATATAGTTGGTGTACCTTTCTGGTTCTGGCTAAAAATTTGTTTTACCAATACCATGGAAAGACCCTTGTGATAGATTTCAATCAAGGGCGGGCGATCAACCAACATGCTGTGCTGCTCCAAAAAGGCTATGATCTGGTCCAACTCATTTGCTTCTGGCTGTACAGCTAATGATCCAAGCGGTTTCTCAAAAGGTTTTCTGGCAAGCGCTTCTGCCAAAAGAATCCCATTATCCTTGGGCTCAAAAATATAAAGCTTATCATTGTATCGGGATATCTTCACTGGTGTGCTTTTATGACTGCTGAACAAGTCAGCGCCGAGGGTTACATAATAATCCTGGTTGTCATGCCTGATGGTTTTCTTTTTTGATACAGTGGCTTTTATTTTTTGAAAGCCATATTTCATATATTCTTTTACCTGGCCAGGAGAAAAGGTCAGGGTATCAATCCCGGTTGAGAAAAAATCTGCAAGCTTTTGATCCGGGACCCAGGCTGTGACCTTTCCATTTTCACTAAAGTAGTGTTTTGTGCTGTTGTGTTCATGGCGATACTCTTCCATCAACGGACTTTCTTTTAAATCATGAAGAGTGATATCAAGACAGGTAATGGTAATTTTCTGTTTTTTCCCAGCTTCTGCCCTTTAGGGTATGACTAAAAATATAGCCTGCTACAGTCTTGGCAATCCTGTCCTCAAATGCCTTGATAATCCGGATTTCAAAATTATGGAGACTGCGGTGGGAAGATTCCAGGTGGGCCTTGTCTTTTGGAGAATTAACCCTTGAAAAATCAGACCCCATATAAAATCCATCCGGGGTTGAATGCTTTAAATTCAAGGCATTAATAGCCCGTTTAAGGTTTAAAAAGCCCTTGGCATTATCCGGTCTTATTCGGATTTTCTTTTGAGGGAATGGCGTACTCATTAAAAATTGAGTAAAAAGATCCACAGAATTCCAGTTGCTTTCGCTAAAATAAGCATCCAGAATAAACATATGCCGTGATCCTGTATCGTAGAATTCAATTACCTGGGGTTTTTGCCAATAGCCGTTGTCATTTCTGATTTTCAAATATCGAAATTTACAGCCATCCATCTGGATTAAATCAAATACCGGTTCTGATTTAAAGCTGTTTTTCATTGGAATATCATCCTCAAAATCCGGTTTATTCAGATAAGGTTTAAGATTCTCACGTTTGACACAGCGTCTGAGAGCATCAAGAGAGATTGACTTGTTAAGCTCTTTTTCAAGCCAGTGGTGATAATTTTTAATGATTCTTGCCTTTTGTGTAATAAAGATAAATCCCTGGCTTGACGGATCACAGGAAGCCATGACCATTTCCTTAAAACGCTTTTTGGTCTGCTCGTCAAAAGAACGGGGGCGACCACTGCATCTTCGGCCCTCCATAATACCTTTTTCTGCAAGCAGAAGGGGCTCGGGGATGATGCCGGTTTTTTTATATTGATCTTTGTAAAATTTTTTCTTGGATAACCCGGTTCCACAATAGCCCTGCCTGGCGGGATGTTTTCTGCCAGTGATCATTTTGTGCAATGCGAACCTGTTCCAGCATAACCCGGACAGCATCCATATACTCTCTGCTGATTTGATCGGTTAAATCAATGGGCTTGCCCTTATCGGCCGACTTACATGCAGAGATGAACTTTTTGATATTAAGTGCCGTTATTTCTATGCCGGTGTTTAAAAAATCTTTCCAGACTTTACGCTGTTCAAAGGAACCCAATTGCATCAGGGGACGTACCTGGAACTCATTGCAGGGAAGAATGTCCCCAATTGGGGACAAATTGTGAACAACCTGATAAGCGTTAATCAGGCGGTATGCCTGGGATTTGCCCATATCCCAACGGGCTTTGGTGTAGGCTTCAAAGGTTTCAAATAGAGTCTTCTTGTAGAGGCGTTTGTCCCGGATTTCTTTTAATGCCTTTCCAATTTCATGAAAATGACACTGATTATGGGCAATGAGATTCTCCAGGAGTATTAATCGATCATGCTGCATTATTGCAATCCTCTATCCCTGTGAATTATTAAATTAACAACTGATCTAATCATTATCCAAACTTCTTCTGATAGCCTGATGGATTGTGGCTGGATCTCTTAACATCATCGCCTTTTGTGAAGAAATTGGTTGGGGAACAGTCGGCTTAAAATTTTCAGATAATGAAAGCACCTGAAAAAGATGACCGTCAAAGGCAATGAGATCCTTATCTATCAGTTGATTTCTTGCCAGGATGTATTCATCTGTATTAACTCCCAAAAGAGAACAAATTTTATCAAAGCTGTAATATGATACCCCAAGGCGATCTGCTGCCAACACCAAAAACAAATATAGCAGCAGTTCATGGTGGTCGAGACTGCTCCAAAAGCCATTGCGTAGAAAAGAGTGGGGAATCCAGGCAAAACTGCCCTGGATTTTTCGAATACGTTGATGAAGAATT
>JAHJDU010000520.1 GCA_018812385.1 Pseudomonadota bacterium | reverse complement strand
ATTATTAAATAAAATAATAAATAAAATAATTGGCTACTTTTTCAAGAGGTACTATATGATTGGCGCTCAGGTTATTGTCAAAATGTTGGAAAAATATCATGTAGAATATATTTTCGGCGTTCCGGGCGATACCAGTATTAAACTCTATGAAGCTTTGTACGATAATCAATCAAAAATCAGACACATCATGGCCAGGGATGAACGATCGGCATCTTTCATGGCAGATGCCTATGCCCGGCTGAGTCATAAGCCGGGCTTTTGTGAATGTCCTTCCGGTGCCGGTTCCCTCTACACTATACCTGGTGTGGCAGAAGCCAATGCTTCTTCCATTCCCGTCATTGCCATAACATCGGATGTACCCCTGTCCGGAGAAGGTAAACAGACAATTACCGAACTCGATACCCAAAAATTATATGAATCCGTTACTAAATGGGCCTCAGTGGTAAAAGGTGTCGACAAAATTCCGGAGATGATGCGAAGGGCCTTCAGGATTGCCACAACTGGTCGACCCGGGGCGGTACACCTCGCATTTCCAAAAGAAACCCTGTATGACGATTTTTCAAAAGACTCTAAAGACCTGTACGCTGATGAAAACTGTTGCACCTATCCGGCTTACCGGACCCGGGGTGCAAGAATAGAATTGGAAGCCCTGGTTTCCCATATGACAGGGGCGCAAAAATTAACTATAATAGTTGGCGGGGGTGCCAATCATTCCCAGGCAGGGAAGGCCATTTTGTCAATGGCTGAATGGATGGCAGCCCCGGTTGTCTCAACTATTTCAGGCCAGGGCATTATGCCCGATGACCATCCCATGGCCTTAGGTGTCATTGGTGATAACGGTTTCCACCCTCATGCCCATAGGGCAATCGAAGAAGCAGATGTCCTCTTATATATCGGATGTAAAATGGGATCTGTTTCTACTATCAACTGGTCCATGCCATCTGAAAAAATGGATCGAAAAATTCTTCAGATAGACCTGAATCCTGAAATGCTGGGTAATAACTTTCAAAATACATTGAGTGTCGCAGGGGATGCAAAACTTGTGGTGGAAGATCTGTTAACACTTTTAAAAGAAAAGACAGTTCAAAAAGAAACATCAAATTGGGTAAATGACCTGAATCGGCAGCGACAGGCTTTCTGGAAAGATGCAAAAAAAGAATTCCAGACTCATACCACGCCGTTAAAACCTCAGCGGATTATTGCTGAACTCAACCATCACCTTGACGAAGCCACTATCGTGATCTCTGATGCCGGTACCCCGACACCCTATATTACCCGGTACCTCAAGCTTGCGGCAAAGGATTCCAGGTTTATCATTCCCCGTGCCTATGGCGGATTGGGGTATGCCATTCCTGCCGTTGTCGGTGCCCACTTTGCACGACCAGATGCAAAGCTGGTAGGGCTGTTCGGGGATGGATCACTGGGGATGTCAGCCGGAGAGCTGGAAACCATTTCCCGACTCAATATCCCTGTCGTCCTTATCCATTTCAATAACAGCTCATTTGGCTGGATCAAGGCATTGCAGAAACTCCATAGCAATGCAAAGTATTTTTCCGTGGATTTTAATGCCAATGACCCGGCAAAGGTAGCACAAGGATTTGGTCTAAAGGCATTGTCCATTGAAACGGCTGAAGAACTGGTTCAGGGACTGGATATTGCATTCAAATCCAAAACACCTGTTTTTTTGGATGTGAAAAGTGAACCTGAATCAGATGATATCCCCCCGGTCTATTCCTGGATGCAGATCCAGGAAACATGCAATAACAAATAAGGGTTGTAGGATCAATATATCAATAATTATGAAAGGAGGTGTAAGTCATGGTGTAATTTTTGTGCGATAGTTGTGTTTCATATAAACTTTAAATCGTAGGGAGGAAAAAACTAATGAAAAAACTAAAAACACTAATTCTTTTCACACTGTGTGCTGTATTTTTGGTTGTTCCAGTCAGCGGACAGGCAGACCAGAAGCTTACTGTAGCTTCTGGGATTATTGGAGGCGGTTGGTACTCTTCCATGGCGGGTATCTTTGAAATTATTCACGCCAATTCATCTGGGATCAAAGCTCGGATAGTGCCAGGCGGAGGTATGAGCAATCAGCCGCGGGTCGGCACCCACGAAGTCGACATGGCTTGGGGGATTACCCCTTTTGTCAAGGCAGCTTATACGGGGAAAGCCCCTTTTCCAGCGGAATTTAAAAATCTGCGTTGCATCATGAAACCCAATGATGTCTTTACGCTACACTCTGTCTTTCAGGCTGACTCCCCGATCAACTCATGGGATGATGTGTTTGAAAAAAAATATCCATTAAAACTCGGCGTAGTTCCGGATGGAATTTCAGATGCTTTCGCTTTTAAAAAATTGATGGATTTTTATGGTGTAGATTTTAAAACCCTGGAATCCTGGGGTGGAAAAATTATGAGGGCGGGTTATCCGGACCAGATAGAACTGATGAAAGACCGTCATGTTGAGGCTGTTTTTGAAAACACCTTTGTGCCAGCCAACCCGGTCATGCAGATTCAACCTTTTCGTAAACTCAAGTTCATCTCATTTGAGCAAAAACATATTGATTATTTTGCAAAACTGGGATTCCAGGATTATCAAATACCTGCCAATAGCTATGAGAATCAGACTGATTCAGTACGTTCAGTGGCAAGCGGCAGTGTAATGATTGTAAATGTCAATGTTCCCGATGACGTGGTTTATCAGATTACCAAGGTGCTGGTGGAAAAATCGGCAGAGATACAAAAAATTGCTAATATGCAGCATTGGGATCCCCGGAAGGGCATTCAAGATCTTCCGGCTCCGTTACACCCGGGCGCGGCAAAATACCTGAAAGAGGCTGGACTGCTCGATTAGTTGGTTAGTTAGTGTTCACTCGGAATAGGGCGCGTTGCAGCAATGCTTCGTGCCCTATTCCGGGCTTTAAAGATAGACCTAAAAAACTATCATAATTTTTGGATTATTTATTTTTTCGATGCTCCTGAGTTATGAAAAGGAAATTAAACATGCGTGAGTTAAATGGAAAGATAGGGTGGACCATAACTGCCTGGGCAATCTTCACATCATTATTCCACCTTTACATAGCTGGATTCGGTACTATGGAGCCCAGAATCAGAAATGCAATGCATCTTTTTCTTTTGTTGCCACTGGCGTTCATCCTTTATCCAGCCTGGAAAAAATCGCCTCAGCACCGGCCCAGTGCAATGGACGTTCTGTTGAGTATCGCCTCAATGATCATTTCCGTTTTTGTTATCATTTCGAACGATCGATTGAATCAACGATGGGAGTACGTAACTCCGGTCCTGACCACTGAATTGATTCTGGGGACTATTGCAGTGCTGCTGGTCCTTGAAGCTACCCGCCGGACCGTGGGAACTTTTCTAGCAGGACTGACCGCCTTTGGATTGCTTTATTACGCTTATCTCGGCAGTTTGCTCCCCGGCTTTTTATATTGCCGTCCGGTTCCTTATTCACGAGTGATTGAAGCAATGTATCTTAAGCAGGGAGATGGTGTTTTTGGTTCCCTGACAGGCGTTTCAGCTAGTTATGTTGTACTGTTTATTCTCTTTGGATCAGTTATTGCCGAGGTTGGGGTTGGTGACTATTTTATGAAGCTGGCGAAAAGAGTGGCTGGCTGGGCTAGCGGAGGACCGGCTAAAATTGCGATTCTCACTTCTGCCCTTTTTGGTAGCATCAGTGGAATCGCTGTAGCAAATGTCTACACGACGGGCAGTTTTACAATTCCGATGATGAAACGCCTGGGATATCGGGCTCAATTTGCAGCAGCTGTTGAAGCGGCCGCATCCACCGGAGGACAATACATGCCGCCTGTCATGGGTGTTGCAGCTTTTATTATGGCTGAATTTTTAGGCATCCCCTATTTTGATGTGGCCATCGCCGCATTGATACCCGCGATTCTGTTTTTTGCCGCCCTGGGTTTTATGGTTCATTTTGAAGCCAAGAAAATGGGGCTCAAGGGTGTTCCACTTTCCGAGCTGCCGCCCTGGCGGGAGGTTTTTGTTAATGCCTATCTTTTTCTTCCCATTGTGGCCTTACTTGCCTTGATGATCATGGGATACTCAGCTTTCATGGCGGCGTTTGCTTCCATTTTTATTGCTCTGGGCATCGGTGTGATCGGTATTTTTTTGAAAAACCCGGAAGTGGCCCTGACGGGTAAAAAGTTGGCGAGATCCTTTGAACTCGGTGCAAAGAACAGTGTAATGATTGCTGTGGCCTGCTGTGTGGCAGACATTTTTACCACCAGTATTTCCCATTCCGGCCTGGGACTGGCCTTTACTTCCATCGTAACCTCCGCTTCGGGTGGAATTCCTTTGCTTGCGCTCTTTTTAATTGCCTTGTCCTGCCTGTTTATAGGGATGGGACTTCCAACTGTGGTGGCATACATCCTGGCTTCGGTCATCGGAGTGCCGGTCATGGAAAGTTTCGGCTTTTCGGCCCTGGCTTCCCATATGTTCACGCTTTACTTTGCGGTGATCGGCTGTGTAACACCACCGGTGTGTATTTCCGCCTATGCCGGTGCCAGTATTGCCAACTCGGATCCTATGAAAACAGGCTGGGAGGCCAGCAAACTCTCGCTGACCGGATTCGTTATTCCGTTTGCCTTTGTCTACTATCCGGCTTTGCTGATGGAAGGGTCCATCTGGAATATTATTAGAACCTCCTTCTTCGCCCTAATCGGAACAGCGGTTTTAGCCATAGGCATGGAACGATTTTTTAAAAATAAAATTTCTATGATATCCTCGGTCATCCTTGCGATAGGGGGATGCACGCTCTTCTTTGGAAATATTTCTTTCGGCATACAGCTGATTATTCTGTGTGTGATATCCGGGCTGTTGTTCTTTGAATCAAAGACCTTTATTTTTAACGGTAAACGATGAGACACGTGAATGCGACCCTGGCCGGCATTTATATGCCGGCAGGATCTAAACATTCCGTGCAAAACGTGGGGGCGGAATTGCTGGTCTTTTTTTCCGCCTATGACCGGCCCCACTATACAACAACACTGGACGAATAGGGGTGACAGTGGCATGGCTTTTTTTGAAGGAGTAAACTTGTGATGGAAGAAAAACTGCTTTTTATAGGAAGATCGGCCATCGAAAGCCTGGATATTTCTGTTGCAGAAATCATCGAAGCCATTGAAAACGGATTTCGAGATATGGCTGATGGGAAAGCTGAACTGCCCTCTAAACCCACCATTCATCCCCGCCCTGACTGTTTTTTGAGAGCTTTGCCCGGATATCTGAAAGGCATGGATCTGGCAGGAATCAAGTGGGTCAGTGCCTATCCGACAAACCAGCAAAGAGGCTTACCGATAGTGAATGGTCTGATTTTGCTCAATGATCCGCAAACCGGATTTCCCCTGACCCTCATGGAGGCAAATTGGATCACTGCCTGGCGAACAGCTGCCGTGACTGCGGTGGCTGCCAAAATTCTGGCAGTAAAAGAGACTGATACACTGGGCATCTGCGGCGCGGGGGTTCAGGGGAAGACACACCTGGCAACACTTTGTACAGTTTTGCCAAATCTTCGCCGGGTCAAAATCTTTGATCCAGACCCGGAAGCCCTGAAGATTTTTATCGAGCAACAGGCAGGTGTTTACCCAGACCTTGATTTACATGGGGTGTCGACCGCTCAAGATGCTTTCCAAGAGGCGCAGGTAGTGGTGACAGCCGCCCCTATGATGACAAAACCGCTGGCCATTATCCAGGAAAAAGATCTATCGCCCGGAATGCTGCTGCTGCCAGTGGATCTGGATTCCTACTTTAATGCTTCCGCATTTAAAGCCTGCCAAAAAATTTTCAGCGACGATATGGACCAACTTTTGTGGCTGAAGGATCAGGGCCGATTTGCACATGTGGAAAAACTGGATGGCGATTACAGCCAATTGTTGACCGGCCGGGTCAAAGGACGTGAAAACGATGATGAATGTATCATGGCCATCAGTGTTGGCATTGCTATAGGTGATCTGGTGACTGCCAACTTGATTTACCATAGAGCCCGGGACCGGAACGTCGGCATTTGGTTGGAACTTTAATTATAAAATAATGCTTCCGGTCGATTTGAGCTTGTAGGTGGTTTGGACTGGGCGGGCGGAGGTTGTCTGAATATAAGCGAACAACAACGGAGAAAAATTATGAATTCTATTGAAAGAATGAAAGCAGCCATCGAACTTAAGCCGGTGGATCGGGTACCCAATGCCCCTTTTTATGAAGCACCCATTTGCAATTATTTCGGCCTGACGGCACGGGCTGCGCTGATGGAAAGTGAAGCCATGGTCGAAGCACATGTGAAAGCGGTGGAGCAATTTCAGTTCGATTGGGCCATATTTGGAATGAACTTGATAGGTGGTATTATCCCAGATGCGCTCGGTTGTCGGGTGACATATCCTGAAAATGAACTCCCGCAAATCAACGAAACATCGGTTAAAACTCAGGATGATATCAAAAAGGTGGCTAAATCAAACATTTTTACCGCAGATATGGAAGAATTTTTAAAGGGTGTTTCCCAACTCCATGAACGGTTAAAAGGAGAAGTCCCCTTGGCAGTGGAATACATCTCTCCGTTTACCATTGCAACACGATTGCGAGGCACAAATGAAATCATGATGGACATGTATGACAATCCAGAGCTTGTGCATGCCCTTCAAGAAGCGATTGTCCCTTTGGATATTGCCCTGGGTAAAGCCTTGATTGATGCCGGGGTGGATTATATTTTTTACGGAGCTGACATGGAATGTCCCATTCTTTTATCTCCGAAACATTATAAAGAATTTGTCCATGAACCTACAACCAAGGTGTGTAATGAATTATCTCGTCTTGGGGCCAAGGTGCTTCCACACATGTGCGGAGATATTGTAAAGACAGGTATTGTGGATCTGCTTCTGGAAATGGATATTCACGGTATCATGCCGGGTAATCTTACTCAGGAGAAAGTTTTGGACATCCGGGAGTTAAAAGAAAAAGTTAAAGATCGCATCTGTATTTTTGACAATATCAATCCCAATGGACCCTTGCTGCTCGGCAAACCAGAAGAGGTGGCACAGGAAACTCTGGCACACCTGAACAGGGCTAAGGGGATGACTGGATATATTTTTTCTACGGCAGGAACATCATCTCTTGTCACCCCCAAGGAAAACTATCTGGCCATGGACAGGGAAGTAATAAATTTTCAATGGAATTAGCGATATTATATTTAATTATTCTGAACACCATAATTTTGAAAAGCAAAGTCGGATAATAAGGAGAATGAAAAATGGCATTAACAGATATTTTAAATTCAGTGATCGTATTTGACAAAAAGGCAGTGGTTGAGAATGTAAAGGCCGCTATCAGCAGTGGAATTCCCATTGATGATATTTTAAATAAAGGTCTCATTGCGGCTATGGATATTATCGGTGAAAAATTTTCCAGCGGTGAAATTTTTGTTCCTGAAATGCTTCAGGCGGCAAAAGCAATGCAGTTAGGGTTGGAGGTTTTAAAGCCCCACCTGTCAGGCGATGCGCTGATGGAAAAAGGCACGGTTATCATTGGTACTGTCAAAGGTGACCTGCATGATATTGGCAAGAATCTTGTGACCATGATGGTAGAAGGTGCTGGATTCAACGTTATTGACCTTGGGGTTGATGTGGACGTGAATAAATTTGTGAGTGAGGCACAGGCCCATAATGCAGATGTGGTCTGTCTGTCCGCCCTTCTGACAACCACCATGCCGGTAATGGCTAAAACAGTCGAGGCTTTAAAGGAAGCCGGATTGAAAGCAAAAATCATTATTGGCGGCGCACCCGTAACACATGCCTATGCACAACAAATCGGTGCCGATGGCTTCAGCGATAACGCACCCGGAGCAGTTGAGTTGATCCGGAAACTGGTCGCTGCTTGACTTGGGTATGGATCATGCGTAACAGATAACATAAACAATTAAGAAAATATTTTATTGCTGAAAGGGATAATAAGGAAAAATATTCTTGCATAGCGCATTTCCCAAAATAGTCATCATTGGCGGAGGGGTCATTGGTACTTCAATTGCCTATCATCTGGCCAAGCAGGATGCCAGGGTGACTCTAATCGAAAAAACGGACCTGGCCTCGGGCAGTTCAGGAGCCTGTGATGGTCTGGTTTTCATGCAGTCCAAAAAACTAGGCGTACACCTTTCACTTGCCATGGAAAGCCTCAATCGGTTTGAGGGTTTGCAAAAAGAACTGCCGACGGACATTGAGTTCAAAAAGATTGGCGGCATGGTGATCATTGAGACTGATGCCGAGTATCGTGCCATGGAAAAATTTACAAAAGAGCAGCAGGCCATTGGTCTGGATGTCCAGTTGCTGGACCAGCATCAGGCGCTTGAAAAAGAACCCTTTTTATCACCCAACATCATAGGGTCAACTTTTTCGCCCCTGGATGCCCAGGTCAATCCCATCAACTTAACTCTTGGGTTTGCTCTGGCTGCCAGAAGAAACCACGCCAGGATCATTAATCATGCGAGGGTGCTGGGCATTCATACCAAAAACAACCGCGTGACAGGTGTTGCCACAACCAGGGGAAATTTCGATGCAGATATTGTGGTGAATGCAGCTGGATCAATGGCAGGGCTGGTATCTGAAATGGTGGGGATTTCAATGCCTGTGCAACCAAGGCGAGGCCAGATTGTCGTAACCCATGCCGGAAAACCAGTGCTCGCCCACTGCCTGATTTCTGCCAAATATATTGCAGCCAAATATGACCCTTCGTTAGCAGACAAGGCTGGTCAAGGCATTTCCATTGAACAGGCTGATAATGGGAACCTGCTTTTGGGTTCAACCCGGGAGTTTGTTGGATTTAATAAAGAAAACACCCTGTCAGGCATCCGGAGAATTATCAGACAGACCGCTGCGGTCCTTCCGGTTTTGGAGAATTTCCAGGTGATCAGAACCTTTGCAGGACTCAGGCCCTATACCCCTGATGGTTTGCCGATCTTGGGACGGGTCAGGCACCTGAACGGTTTTTTTATGGCTGCCGGCCACGAAGGTGATGGCATTGCTTTGTCACCCGTCACGGGAGATCTCATGGCCAGTATGCTTTTAGGGCAAAAAATTCATACCCCTTTGGATGCCTTTTCCCCGGATCGGTTCGAGAACTATGGGGGCAAACACCATGGGTAACCAAGAATTAAATTTCAATCAGGATCTGAGAATTGCTTCTGTTCAAAGGGGCCCAAAGATAACGCTAATGGTCAATGGCAAAAAAATTTTGGCTTATGAAGGTGAATCCGTCCATGCCGCTTTGACAGCTACAGGTATCCGAAATTTTCGAATCTCAAAAACAGGAAAACCCCGGGGAGTTTTCTGTGGTATGGGCATCTGTTATGAATGTCTGGTCATCATTGATAATATTCCAGACCAGCGGGCCTGTATGACCATGGTAAGGGATAACATGGAAATTATTACCGAAGTTCCTTTCTTTCAAAAACAGAAACCAAAAGAAAATAATATGGATGGGAACGAATGAAAACTCAATACCATGTTATCATTGTAGGGTCAGGCATTGCAGGGCTTTCAGCAGCTGCAACTCTTGCCGGACATGGCCTTGATATATTGATCATCGACGAGAGTGGCCATACGGGTGGACAGCTACTTAGGAAGACCCGGTTAAAACCTTCATATTTTCCAAAATTCGAGTCTGATCTGATGAAATCAAAAGGTTTTGACCTGGTTCGTACAATAAACAAAGATCCAGACATCGATTGTCTTTTTAATGCCCAGGTACTGGGCATTTTTAAGGAAAGAAGGCTTCTGGTCCATATCGAAAACATAAAAACTCACGGGAAACAAAACTCAGAAAAAATCTTTGAAGTCCAAGCCGAAAACCTCATACTTGCCACTGGAGCCAGAGAAAAATATCTGCCCTTCAAAGGCTGGACCCTGCCCGGTGTCATGTCCCTGGGATCTGCCCAGATTCTTATGAAAAGTTATGGTGTTCTTCCCGCTCATAACACCCTGATTGCGGGTACCAGTCCACTTATGATGGTTCTGGCATCAGAAATACTTGGCAACAGGGGTAAGGTCATAGCACTTCTGGATGAAAATTCCATGATCAAAAAGTTGACTTTTCTTCCCCTTATTAAGAATCACTGGTCTAAATTGTTGGAAGGTGCATTTTATACATCAAGGATGTTTCTGAATCGTGTTCCTATGTTGCAAGGATACAGGGTGATCCAAGCCAGTGGTAACAAGGGATTTGAATCGGCAATTATGGCAAAAACCACTCCTCAGGGTGATGTGATCCCGGGCACAGAAGCCAGATTTTTTGCAGGAGCATTAACTGTTGGGTATGGTTTTGCTCCCAACCTTGAGTTGCCCGTCCAGGCAGGTTGCAATCTTGAATACCAGAAAAATAATGGGGGCTGGGTGGTTAAGGTAGATGAAACACTTGAATCTTCTTGCCGGTCTGTCTATGCTGCCGGCGAGATTACGGGTATTGCCGGGGCGAAAAAATCCTTTATCCAGGGGAAACTGACTGCCATGTCCATCCTGAAAAAAATGGATAAAATAAATGCAGGGAATCGGAAAAAAATATTTAAAGACGAAGTCCAAAGGCTTCTTTCCCTTAATCGTCAACAGACAGAGTATGCATCATTTTTAAATCATCTATGCCAAGTCCCTACGTCAGCCTATGCGGCCATCCCGGATGAAACAATGATCTGCCGGTGTGAAGAGATCACTATGGGAACCATTAAAAAAAATATTCAACAGGGGTTTGATACGATTAGTAGTTTGAAAAAGGCCACAAGATGTGGTATGGGTCGCTGCCAGGGTCGAATTTGCGGGCCTGTGATTTTTGATATTATCACTGCCTTAACACAAAAAAATCCGGGGAGCATCGGCTGTTCTTTGTCCCGGGCGCCGGTAAAAAATGTGAATATCAAAGCCTTTTTAAATTCATAAAAGATACTGAAAGGTTGTATATATAATGGATTTGGTAAAAAATAAATCAAACACCTCATTTATTGGCATCATAATGCTGGACACCATTTTTCCACGCATCAAGGGGGATATTGGCAACCCGTCCACTTTTAACTTTCCTGTTAGATACAAGGTTGTAAATGGAGCCTCACCGGAACGTATGGTAATCAAGGCAGACAAAAGCCTGATCCATCCCTTTATCCAAGCAGGCCGTTCCTTGATAAAGGATGGCGCTTTTGCTCTTGCCACCTCATGCGGATTTCTGGCCCTGTTTCACAGGGAATTGACACAAGCATTGTCTGTTCCCGTATTTTCATCAAGCCTGCTCCAGGTTCATATGGCTCAATCGATCATTAAAAAAGATCAGAAGGTCGGCATCATCACCGCCCGAAAAGAGTCACTGACCCGAGAACACCTTTCCGCAATAGGGATCGACCACTACCCGCTGGCCATTATGGGTATGGACCAGGCAGAGGAATTTTCATCTGTTTTTATCAAAGGCAAGCCGACACTGGACTTAAAAAAGTGTCGACAAGAGATGAGGACAACCGCCCTGAAGCTAAAAGAATTAAATCCTGATATAGGTGCGATTGTGTTAGAATGCACCAATATGCCGCCTTATGCCAAAATTATTCATACTGCAACAGGGGGGTTGCCAATATTTGATGTGGTCACGATGATCAATTATGCACATTCAACATTAATATATTCATAGTCGGTAAGCAGTGGATAGAGTTCACAAAGATTTAAATTTATCATAGTGATAAAATCATTTTTGACCTCCATTTTTAAGGAATAGATTAAGCATTTTTTACATGCGATTGCCCTGGATTTGATCCTGGAATAGCTTTAGAATCGGATCAGAACTGATGATATAATAAACCTGGCCTTTGGAGGGTTCTTCACCCTTCTCCATGATGTTTATATCACTGATACATTTCACCGTTGCAAGAATGGTAAGTTTTTCCTTTTTCTGTATAGGCCCAGTAAACCACTTTATCGTGGGCCAGAACCGTTGGATCATCAAAACTCATATACAGGTCACCAATCAAGCTCTGAATTTCCTTCTGTGATGCCGCTTCAAATTGTTCATACATGACAAGGACCCGGTTACTTGTTTTCTGGGCCACCACATATAAATTCTTGTCCTTGAATTTAAAGGTATCCTTTGAGGTGGCATCAACGGGGTTGGCCTTTGCTGTCTTCATTTGCCCATTATTCAAAGCTGCTCCCAAAACATATCCGTTGCGTTCTAATTTCAGCGTTTCAACCTGCTCAAAAAGATCGTTCAGATCATTGGCATAAAGCCCGCCTGAAAAGAGGCAGAGAAACAGAACAAGCACCGGGATGCTACACAGTATTTTTTTTGCATTTTGACCTTTTTTTACCTTATTTCTATCGGGCCAAACAAAATCCGGCAGGAAGGCACATCCTGCCATCCTGCCGGAAACACTTCTTTGTTACTGGTTATATCTTAATTTATTTTCTTCTTCGATTAACTTCATAGTTTCCGCACTGCCACCGGTTTTTATCCATAAATGTTCCGGTTTGGACAGAAGTTCCTTGATATAATTACTGTATTTCTCGCCCATACCGGCATGGTCTGCCAGTTCCTGGACTTCCGGCAAAAATTCATGGTAAAAATTCCTGGCAATTTCATACATGCCGTGCCAATGGGTGTAATCCGGCGCAAACATGGCAGCTGCCATCCTGGCTCTTCTGCCTTCATGGTGCCAGACTTCAAACCAGGCATATCCGATTTTATGCTGGAATCCTGTATTTTCCCAGATTCCATCCTTTTTCAGCATTTCAACAAGTTCCACGCCTGGTTTGGCAAATTTATCATTATACAGGTTTACCAGATCATCAAACTGTTGATAAAAATCCCTGACCTGGTTGACACCATGGCAGGATTTACATACTTCCTGCATGCTTTCACGTCTTTCTTTCCATGACACAACACTCTTGATGGTTTTTTGGGCAACCACTTTCTTGAGCCTGTCACCTTCCCGGAAATAGCTTTTTGCCATTGATGTCTGGCCGGGGCGAGGTGCTATTTCACCTGTAATATCTGCAACAGTGTCGTCTGTAAATGTTACCCTGTTCAATTTT
The DNA here is from genome assembly GCA_018812385.1 of Pseudomonadota bacterium. Taxonomy (GTDB): domain Bacteria; phylum Desulfobacterota; class Desulfobacteria; order Desulfobacterales; family Desulfobacteraceae; genus Desulfobacula. Next base: position 4,613 of record JAHJDU010000520.1, on the reverse strand, counting down.
GAGGAAACAGGCGCCCTTAAATTCCACGAAATCCTGTTTCCCACATTATGGCTGTTTTTGGCAACAGCGCCATTGAGTTTAATAAATGATCCCATGTGACATGTGGAGCATGTCGGTGCCGCATGGTAATCATCCCCCAATACCCAGGAACCATCTTTCATGATATTCATACCGTCAGGAGAGGCTCCTTTTTCAGCAGAAAAATAGGCAATCCCATGCTTGGATTCCTCATAGATTTCTTTTTGCGGATGATCCGGTCCTAAATGGCATTTGCCACAGTTTTCAGGCTGTCTTGCCCTGGATGCGGAAAAAGAATGCTTGGAATGGCAGGCATTGCAGACACCCTTGCTTCCGTCAGGATTGATACGACCTATACCCGAGTTGGGCCAGGTATTGTAATCCATTTGGGGTGCATCCGTTTTGGACCGCATGGGTTTGCCATCTTTATCGCGCTTCAGCGTTACCACGGATCCATGGCACTGCCAGCAGCCGCTGGCCATGTTTCCCTTATTTGAAGGCATGCCACCAACCACTTCTGCCAGTATATTATCAAGGGATGCCATAATCTCACCGGCAGTGGCATGATGGGATACGGCCATTTCCTTTGCCTCGGGTTCATGGCATTTTGCACAGTCATTGGGTGAAAGAATGGCCTTGATAAAGGCGCCTTCGTGGTTGTACCCTATTTCCTCCCCCTTGTCTGCCGCATGGCAGTTGTAACACCCTACCTGACCTTCTTTGGCTGCTGCATGGGCTGAATTTTCCCATTGAAGGACCAGGGACTTGTTTTCCTTTAAATGACAGGTGATGCATTTTTTGTTCATTTCAATGTTTTTTGGATTTTTTACATCAAAGGACTCTTGGGTCAATGCAAAAGATGCCCCTGTTGTAAAAACAGATACAATCATAAAAATTAGTAATGACCTTAAAACAACCATATTAAATTCCTCCTTTCATGAATTTATCTTAAATTTTTGTTATGGTTTATTTTACGCTTGTTTTATTATTTATTATCTGCTGTCCAGAAGGGGAAGATCCTGCTCAACACAAAAAGGATGATAAACGGGATAGCCATGACAATGATCACAGCAAGAATCCCCTCCTTGTCAAACCATTGGGGATGAAACTCGGTATAGCCTCTTGCGCTCTTGCTCATGAGCTGGCCACCAATGACAACGTTCCATCGCATGATCAGCACCTGCAGCAAAAGGATTGCCGAGACAATGGCTGCCATAAAATTATAAATATATTTTTTTATGGTAAAAAGGCCCAATACTCCAAGGATAAATAAGGGAATTATTGAACAGATCTTGACCTGCCATAACCAGAATGAGCTTGCCAGGGGACCGTTTAAAAGGCCCTCGACCATATGGTGATATCCGGATTTCAAATATGAATGGGAAAATACCTCCAGCATTTCAAAGGAGAAGGCCAGGATAAAAAACAGGGTCAGGGTTTTAACGCATGTTTTGATACAGTCATGATCAATGGATCGTCCCTTTATTTTTCGGATGAGGATATAGGACAGTATAATGGCAGATATTCCCGACACACAGGCAGAAAAAAGGAAAATCACGGGCATAAGAGGGGTTGACCATGTGGGGTTGGCCTTGACCCCTCCAAAGATAAAGCCCACATACCCGTGAAGCACCACGGCAATGGGGATGCCGATACCCACCAGAAACCGGATGATCTTGCGATCAAGTGCCAGGGCATCATTTGAAAGATCAGTGCTGTCAAAGGTCATGGCCCGGTAGAGAAGCTGGAGAGGGCCTTTGGAGGAGGCCCTTAGTTCCACAAAATCTTCCCGAAAGACAAACAGAATGATAAAGACCAGTACCCCCATGGACACAGCATAGATATATCCAAATCCAGCCATGGCTGAGCTGGGACTGGGGGTTAAGAGCATATTAAAATTTCGTTCAGGCCGTCCCAGATGGAGTAAAAGAGGCAGGGTGGCAACGCACAGAAAAGCCAGGGCAAACAAAAGAGAAAACCTTGCCACCGGGCGCAGGCTTTTGACATCAAAGAGATAATAAAGGGCTGCTATGATAAACGCCCCATCCACAAGGCCGGTGATATACGGATAAAGTACAATCATCATACTCCAATGGACGTGAAGATCATTGGGGAAGACATAATTGGAAATCAGCATGGCTGCCGGGCTATGGGCTGCATCCATCAGATCACCTCCCTTCTGGCACCTTTATAATAGAGCGCAGGATAGGTCCCCATTTCTTTTTTAAGTACAGTCAGAACACCGGGACCTTTCAGAATTTCATAGACTTCAGAGGTTTCGTCCTTCATGGACCCAAATTTCCTGGCCCCTGTGGGACAGACCGCTAAACAGGCCGGTAACAGTCCTTTTCTGACCCTCTGATAGCACCATGTGCATTTTTCAACAATTTTTTTCTCAGGATGTATAAAACGGACTGAATAGGGACAGGCCTGGATGCAATAGGCACATCCCACACACCTTTTTTCATCCACCAGGATAAAACCATCAGGCGATTTAAAAGTGGCCCCCACGGGACACACCTGAACACAGGGAGCCTCCTTGCACATATTGCAGAGCTTTGGCACAAAAAAAGTGTCTCTTATTTTCTCATCAATATCTGTCCTGGCATGCTGGTATCCATCCAGGCCACCGTTTGGGCAATCCACATAAATCTCATCACTGAATCCTTTGACATATCGTTCAACCCAGGTCCGATAGTTTCCATCAGGAACATTATACTCCCGCTTGTCGGCGACACAGCAGGACCCGCAGCCGATACATCGGGTAATATCAACGATAAAGGCAAACTCCTGGTTAAGGATTTCGTATTCTTTATCTCGTATGCCTGGTATTTGCTCGGGAATCTGTTCAGAAATTTCAAGGCTGCCACTTTTCATTGGCCAAACCAGATACAAAGAACCTGCAATGGTTCCGTTTAATACTTTTTTAACAAAGGACCGTCGATTCATGACCCTGCCTCCATCAATCCTGTTATCTGTTTTGCCCGGATAATATATTTTAAAGGTGCATGAACATGATGGCATTGATTGCAATTATGGGTGAGTTTAACATCCTGGTCCTTGAGATGATTTGGCATGGCAACGGTCTTAATCACTTCTTCTTTCCTTGCCTTAATCTCCGTGTTATGGCATCTCAGGCACAGGGTGGTAATTTCTTTTTCTTTTTTAACTGGAAGTGTTCCTATTTTCCTGCCATCTGCCACATGATCTGCATAAGTTCCATGACAAAATTCACAGGATATGGTCTGATGGCGACCTTTTTTATGAATTTTTGCTTCATAGGGATGACACTTAAAACAGGACTTATTGGTCCCGTGCCGGATGGGAACAAGGGCTGCTTCAGCAATGGCATCCGCTCTGTAAGGGCCGTAAACGCCAAAAGAATCAGGGATCAATAAATTTTTAAATAAAAGTCCGCCCCCGGCCAGCATACCAATGCTTAACAGCACGATCAAAAGACGTAACCGATAGCTTAAATTCACAACGACCTCCTGTATTTATCCATACAGCTCCTTGCCAGTTGTTATCTGTCATGCGATTTGGGACTTTAATCGTATTACATTAATTTTTTTCACGCATATTTTGAATAATTCATCAGGAACCGGTTATGTAATAATTGTAACGATATCATTATGAAAATATTTCACGCAAGTTTTTTTTTAAAAACTTTGCTATTCCCAAACCCTTAAGACAACGAATGAAAAAGGCCAAAGATCCTGTAAAAGAAGGTGTATTCCAGGCAAGACAGATGCTTGAACTGGCAAAAAAAATGTATTCAGGGGTCTGCATCATGCCGCCATTTGACCGGTTTGATATTTTAACAGACATCCTCATAAACTGAAACGGTTACGCTATAGAGAAAAAGTCTGTTTTTAATACTGGTTGGTTTTCAGCAGCACAAGAGTACAGGCTTCAACCACCTCAATCCCGGCCTGTTTTAATTGTTTGTATGCCTCCTTATTTTCTGTGGCCGGGTTGAAAATCACCCGTTTGGGAGCTAATTTGACAATATCAGTGATGATGGCTTCCTGTCTTGCCGAGCCCACATACATGGTCACTGTATCAATTTTTTCAGGAATGTCTTTAAGGGATTGATAAACTTTTTTCCCTTCTATCTCTTCATGTTTTGGTGCAATGGGTATGGGGTTGTGATTGTATTGAGCAAGCAGGCGCATGGCCTTGTTTGAATATCTGTCCTGATTCGGACTTGCCCCGATAACGGCAACATTTTCCATGGCAGTTTTCCTTGTTTATATGTATTGTTAGATAGAATTTATCATTACATATTGTTTCCCGTCTTTCAACTTGATAACATGAAAAAGCGGGTATTAAATTGGAAACGGGGTCATCATTATATTATGGGGTTATTTAATTTAGTTTCAGATTATTCTCCCACGGGAGATCAGCCAGGTGCCATTGAATATCTTTCAAAGGGTGTTTTAAATAAAGAAAAGCATCAGGTTCTATTAGGGGTGACAGGCTCGGGCAAGACCTTTACCATGGCCAATATTATTGCAAGGGTTGAAAAACCAAGTCTTGTGATTGCTCCCAATAAAACTCTGGCAGCACAGCTTTATAATGAATTCAAGTCTCTT
>JAHJDU010000519.1 GCA_018812385.1 Pseudomonadota bacterium | reverse complement strand
TGCAAGTAAAAAAAAGTAAAATAGTAAACGTTTCATAAGTCTTTGATCCCTTATAATATTAAATAAATTAAAATTTTGACACCATTTTCAAACATCCAGAATTATTTATATCCTGCCGGTTTACTGTTTGTATTTTGTTTCAGCTGATAATGCACTTGGCATTCCATAGAGAATAAACGGAGCAGGGTTGATTGAACCGCCACCAGCAGCCATGTATCCCATACCCATATACAGGGTGTTATTTATTTTTCTTATTTCATCGTGCATGGATTTAACTAAGCCGCCATTATAGGCTCGATACACAAGATGAAAAGAGTCTTTGTCATCAATTTCAGATTTTGTAATCCATGTCTCCATTTTTCGTGTACGGACAAGAGTTATGCCGTTATTCCCGTCTTTTAAAGAAAACATATTATATCCCCAACCCTTATTTTTTTCTTTGGGAAAAAAGGCTTTCCCTTCCCAGCGGCCAGGACCGAAAAAGTGATGTGTGAAATAATCCACAACAGGAGACATGATACCAACAGAAAGGGTTTGTGCTTTATATTCTCCATTCATACTTGTAAATTCAGGGGGTGATGCAGCATAAAAAAGCTGCATTATTTCGGATTTTGAAAGCCGTTTAATATCTTCAACATTTGCAATTTCTGGCGGTTTACCAAGGATTTGTTCAATTGATCTTCCGTCATATTTTCCACCTTTTTGAATGATATTGATACCCATTAAGAAAAAGTTGAGCCCAATAAAAATAGCGAGGACGAGTATCATTTTTTTTAATGACTTCATTACAGCATTCTCCTATTTTATTTCAATATTGTTTTTAAAAAAGCCCGGGGGCATCTCAGCTTTCTGAGGGATGAGACTTATGGCCCTTTCTGCCATTGCCGCAATAGTCAGGCTGGGGTTTACACCAACATTTGCCGAAATTGATGCGCCATCAATCACATAAAGCCCTTTGTGTCCAAAAATTTCATGGCTCGTGTCAATGACACCGTTTTCAGGGGAACTCCCCATGTTACATCCACCTAGAATATGAGCAGTAAATGAAAGCTTACCAATACTCTCCATCATCACATTCAGGGGGATTCCATTTTTCACCCTGGCTAATGCTTTAGCTGCTTTGTTTGCAATAGGAATATTAGATGGAGCACCTTTACCAGGTACCTTCCTGGTTTTAAGACGTCTTTTAAGAAAAAGAAATAAACTGCTTCTGCCATAAGTTAATGAAATCTGGTTATCCAAATCCTGCATCACCGTTAATATGGTTGTCCGTTTATGCCAGTTTTTTGCAAACCAGTTATTTAATAGCTTTCCAAGGTTTTTCACAATAGTTATAAGCGCCCTGATGGAGGAGGTGGTATTATCAACAAGGGGCCCGAAATACCATTTCATAAATGTATATCCCTTTGGAAACCTGTTTTGAGTAATGTGGGTGTTTTCGTCAGGATAAAATTCTGAAGAAATGGTGGTGCCGTGAGAAAGATCCAGTTCCGGGTCTTGAGATAGTACACCAACCACAGCTTCACTATTAGTACGAACAACTTTTCCCATCATTTGTGAGATATCAGGCAAAGTTTTGGTGATATCCCTGCATCTGAAAAGAAGTTCCAGAGTGCCTAGTACTCCTGCAGAGAGGATTATTTTTCCCCCGGTAATTGGCGTATATTTTTTAAGCTTTTTTAGTGGATGGGCCATGACAATTTCATATCCGCCATCTTTTTTGGGGATAATATTGACAACCTTTCTCTCAGGAAAGACAACTGCTCCAAGTTTTTGAGCAAGATAAAGATAGTTTTTATCAAGAGAATTTTTAGCGCCATGCATGCAACCGGTAAGACACTCCCCACACAAGTGACAGCCGGTTCTGGAAGGTCCTTTTCCATTAAAAAAAGGATCTTCTTTTAAAATCTCAGGAGTTCCAAAGTAAATGCCCATTGGTGTCGGCCCAAAGGTATCACCTGCTCCCATTTTTTCTGCGGTTTGCTTTAGAAAATCATCCATTTTATCAAGGCTTGGATTCAATGTTTTTCCAAGCATTTTAGATGCGATTTCATAGTGGGGGGAGAGGTCCTTTTCCCAGTCTATCCCGAAATTACACCATGAGGGATCTTTATAAAACTTTTCTTTTGGAGCAAGAAGTACGGCTGCATAAACCAGACTGCCACCACCAACACCGACACCGCCGACTATGCCAAGATGCTTGAAAACAGTTTGACTGAAAAAACCGTTTAAATTTAATGAAGGAAACCAGAAAAGGTTTTTTGTACTTTCAGACGCGTCTTCCATGTCAGCAAGTGTAATGAAACGCCCCTGTTCAATTACTGCAACTTTGTAGCCTTTTTCAGCAAGCCTGAGAGCTGAAACACTTCCGCCAAATCCACTGCCAATAATGATAAAATCGAAATTCATGAAAATCCCTCAGTTTTGTTTAAAATTCCAGTTCTTTGTCTGTTTTATAAGCTATCGTTTTGATTCCCCGGCGTTCTTATATTGTGTATTATCAATCACCTTAAGCATCTGGGCAACGATATCCGTGACATTTGCTTTTTCAGCAGACAGCAGAGCCTGGATTATAAAACCGTCTATCACAGCAACTAAAAATTTGGCTTTTATTTCAATCTCAGGATCTGTTCTGAACATTTTTTCAAAGGCTTCGTTCACCATGGCAAACCATAGAAAATAAGTTTTCTGGAAACGCTTTTTCAAAGCGCTGTTTCCTGCGATTGCCTCCCTGATCAGGTATAAATGAAGCCGGCTACTGGTTTCAGATGATAAAAGCGAATTAAAAAGCAGGGTCAAAAGTTCTTCCAAGGATACATCAGACCTGGACTCCTCAATCATTGAGAAGATATCTCCAGTAATTCTTTCTATGTGCACATCGGCTATATCAAAGAGAAGATCATTTTTCGTGGAATAATAATAATATAAAGTGCCTTTGCTTATGCCTGCTTTTTCTGCGATCCTGGCAAGGCTTGTTTTGTCAATGCCCTGGCTGCTGATAAGCTTCATGGCTGTTTCAATAATAATTTTACGGTTGTCCATGCCGCATCCTGATTTTGTTTTGGCCAAATGCTTTTCTCCTGGTCACTTTTTAATAGATATGGCCCTTGCATTTTAAAAACTTAAGTAGTGCCTGACCGAAAACCCCGTGTTTGGGCGAAAAGTTGCCCATATACAAGGCGCAAAAAATCTTGAAACCGGAGTGTACTACTGTACATGAGGATTT
>JAHJDU010000518.1 GCA_018812385.1 Pseudomonadota bacterium | reverse complement strand
CTGTCTTTTTGGAATAATATTTTCATGAAAGAATCGAACCATGACGTGCTCAAGAGTAGAGGCCACAGCTTCCTGGATCGAGATATCCAAATGATCTCCTTTTCCAGTCATGCGCTGTTTTCGAAGGGCAAGCAAAATACCCGTGGCAGCAAAAAGGGATGCAGTTAAATAGGATTGCTCCCCATAATGTTTCAGGGGTTTCAAAGACCCTGTAACGGACATCTGCCCTCCAAAGGCCGATGCCACCAAATCGCAGGATTTATAGTCCTTTCTTGGCCCAGTCTGGCCAAAACCGGTCACAGAGGCCAGAATAATTTTAGGATTTATCCGGGTCAGGCTTTCAAAGCCCAAACCCAGCTTATCAAGATAACCCGGTGAAAAGCTTTCCACGATCACATCATTTTTTTTAACCAGCGCAAGAAAGATTTTTTTTCCCTCTTTGTGCTCTATATTGAGCGTGATTCCGGATTTACCGGTGTTGTTATAAAAAAAAGAGAGGCTTTTTTCAGGGTGGGGTTCATTCCCCATAAAAGGGCCTGTATTTCGGGAAGTATCACCGCCAGGTCTTTCCACTTTTATGACATAAGCTCCCATGTCAGCAAGAAGTTTTGAGCAAAAGGCAGCCTTTTGGTCTGTCAGATCTAAAACCCTTAATCCAGTAAGAAGCATTGTTTTTTCATTTTCCCTTTATTTATCATCAGCCGCCCCAAATGGAAATCATGTGCTCATTTTCATATATGGATTACCTAGTTTTTGGTGTGTAGGTAATCAGAATTATTCCCCCAATCACCAGTGCAGCGCCGGAAATCTGAATATTTGAGAGACGCTCCCCAAGCAATATTGCTGCTAAACAGATAGTTAAGACAGGCTCAATATTCAATATCATTGTTGCTTTGACAGGCCCTATGATTTTCATACCTGCAAAAAATGCAATATAAGCGAAAGCAACAACTATGCCTGATCCACTCACCTTTAACCAACCCGCCCTTGTACCAATAATTTCTACACCATTGGTTAATACAAAGAACAACACAAATAAGAGGGTGCCGGTTGCCATACTATGGAGGAGAACTGCCTGGCGATCAGCCTTTTTTAGCATCAGACTGCTCACTATAACAAAGCTTGTAAAACCAATGGCCGCCACCATAGCGTACAAAATTCCAATGATTTGCAGCCCCCCGGTTGTTTGGACTTTCAAAGCAAGTGAAAGGCCGATAAAGGCAAGGATGATGGCAGTCAGACGCATTGGTGTTATGGGTTCATTTTCTGTAAATTTGGATATAATTGCAACAAAAAACGGGCAGGTATAAAAAATAAGAACAGCCAGACTTATTGGAATATATTGTGTGGCTCCCAGATAACCAACCCCCATCATAAAGACCGAAATCCCAAGTGCAAAACTGATATACCGTTCCCGGGGAAGTAAGCCTATTTTTCTGGAACGGGCTTTTTGATAAATAATCAGAATAACAGTTGCCACACAATGGCGCATTACATTGGAAGTATTCAGATCAACTCCATCCTTAAAAGCCATACTGGCAATTAACATGCTTATCGTAAAACCTAATCCGGAAAGGAGCAGGATTCCAATGCCTCTGAATGCCTGAGTGCGGTCCGGTTCAGCAATAACTTGAGCTTTTAATTTCTTATTCATAAGTTCCTTGTTTTTTGCATTTGGATAATGATGTAATACTGGGTCAGTTTCACTATATAAAAGAAGGTTGAACTAAGCAATAGGCATAAACACCTATATTTACAAAATATATATAAAAACTTTATGGTTTTGAAAATGATGACAGGGCGGGTGTTTTAGAAGACAAAAAAGGTCTTAAGACAGGCGGGATGATAGTAAAAAGGGTCATAGAATAGGCCGGGGCCTTTGGTCGATAAAATAGGTGGCTATTTCTGTGGTAGTGCCAGACAATTTATCTTTGGGCGCATAATCACGAACGTATTAAAGATTCTATTTTAAAATCATCACATACCGGCTGACAACCCCAAGGATCTTTTTTTTCTGCATGGCCGCCACAACCCCTGCATTAAATCGTTCCGAAGACATCGGCGCTTGAATGATATGGGTAAGCATCCACCCGGTTTTTTTTAAAATCTCATGATAATCCACAATTAAAATAGCCTGGTGTGGATTTTCTTTGCCGGCAGGGCAGTTTTGAAAATCCCGCCAGTCCGAATTAATAAAGGCAAGGCGGGTTTTCTTCTTGGATATCTTTTTAAAAAAAAGAAAATATCTTTCCAGAAACTTTAAATAGTTTTCTCTTGAAAGTCCTGAAATACTTTGTTCTGAATACTCCCGGGCTTTTTTGTCAAAATAGGGCGGGTCACAAATAATCAGATCCGGCTTGTCTTTGGAATTCATAATTGGTAAATCATCCCATTTGCTTTCCAGATCCCAGTGATAGGGTTCAATCTCAGGCCTTGTATCTGGTCTGTCATCCATGTCCAGACTCCAGCATCTTCTGCCCATGGCAAGACAGGT
>JAHJDU010000517.1 GCA_018812385.1 Pseudomonadota bacterium | reverse complement strand
TGTCACAGCTGATTATGTGATGGGAATGGAAGTGGTTCTGGCATCGGGTAAGGTCATCCGGTTTGGCAGTAAAAATATCAAAGACGTCACAGGCTACAAACTATCTTCGCTTTTCTGCGGATCAGAGGGAACACTGGGAATCATCACTGAGGCGATCTTAAAAGTCATGCCAATGCCTGAGACTGTAAAAACACTGATGGTGACCTTTGATAACCTTGATAACACGGCAAAGGCTGTAACCGATATTATTGGTTCCGGCATCATACCCGTTGCCATGGAGCTCATGGATAAACTTACCCTGAATGCCATTGAAGATGTGGCAAACCTGGGGCTGGACAGAGAGGCACAAGGATCACTTTTGATTGAAATTGACGGGGTGAAAGAAGCCTGCGAAAAAGAGATCAAACGAATCATTGAAAAGGTCCGGCAAAATGGTGCCACCCATATCCAGGAAGCGGCAAATGAGCTTGAACGGGAAAAACTCTGGAAGGCAAGGCGGTCTGCCTATGGTATATTTGCCAAGCTTGCGCCTGATATTGTTACTGAAGATGTGACAGTTCCTGTGAGCAAAGTGCCTCAAATGATCCATAAAATTGTTGAAATTACAAAAAAATATGGCCTGAAGTTCGGCGTTCTGGCCCATGCAGGAGATGGTAACATGCACCCCATGATTCCAGCAGATAGATCTAACAAAGAAGAATGGAAAAAAGTTGTAGCTGCATTTGCTGAAATTTTTCAAGCCGCAGCAGAGCTTGATGGAACACTGTCAGGCGAACACGGGATCGGGCTTGGTAAATCCGCCTATCTTCCCCTTGTGATGAATAAGGATACCATTGAATTCATGAAAACAATAAAGCAGGCTGTTGACCCTGATCTCATTCTTAATCCTGGAAAATTTGTATAACTGGAAAATTTGTATGACAACAAAACTACTCCAAAATTGCGGCAAATGCGGGCTTTGCCTGAGTGTCTGCCCCGTATATAAAATATTAAAAGAAGAGCAGGCATCCCCTCGAGCCAAGCTTCAACTGATTAAGGCCTATGATAATAACATTCTTGCATCTTCTGACCTATTAAAAGAAATCGTATCAAAATGCCTTATGTGCGGATCATGTGCTGCCAATTGCCCTTCCGGGATCAATCACTATTCAAAATTCATGGAAATGAGAAAAAAGATGGTGGGGGCCCAGGGAGAAACTCCAGCCATAAAAAGTCTGATTTATCTTCTGGGCCGGGAATATCGGTTAAAATTTGGTGCAGGCCTTGCCAGAACCGGGCAAAAAATTGTGCCTGACAGCTTTGCCAAAACTTTTAAACTTGGTAACATCCCCTTAAAAAATTTTCCAAAACTAAATTCCATCCCATTTCGAAAAGCCAATGATGAAATTATCCTTCCCTATAAAAAACAGATTGGAACCGTTATTTACTTTACCGGGTGTGCTACAAACTATTTATATGATGATACAGGATTTGCCTTTATTGAAATCTTAAAACACATGGGATATAAGATTATTATTCCCAAAGACCAGGCCTGCTGTTCGATTCCCTTATTGTTTCATGGGGCGGCAGACAAGGCATTAAAAAATATCACAACCAATATCAATGCATTAAAAAACCATGATGCAGATAGAATTCTTGTGGACTGTTCCACCTGTGGAGAAGCATTAAAAAATGAATACCCGCGCATGATTGAAAACCAGGGTCAAGACCCTTCCCACGCAAACAAAATTGCCCCAAAGGTGATGGATGCTCTCTCATTTATTGATCAGAATATTGATCGTCTTGAATTTGATTCCAATTTCACGGACAAACTATCTGTCACCTATCATGCCCCCTGCCATACAAGGAATAGTTTTGGATCACACATCATTGCTGAAAAACTATTATCAAAACTGCCCTTTATAAATTACAAAAGAGCGCTGGATGTTGATGAGTGCTGCGGTGGCGGCGGCACTTTTTTTTATGAATATCCTGAAATTTCTAAAAAAATGGTTGACAAAAAAATTGAAAACGCGAAAGCTGTTCAGGCATCACTATGGCTCACAGATTGCCCGGTCTGCAGGATGAATATTGCCGGCAATCTGGATATGGATGACAGATTGCAGGTTCTGCACCCTTTAACCCTTATTCATTCGGCATTGAAACAAATATGAAAATTAAATTGGAAAAAGGCCTGACCTCGGTTGATATTGATATCCCTGATAATAAGGTAATTGACATCATTATTGGAAAAGATGTTCCTGGAACCAGCCATGACCAAATCAAACACATCATTTCAAAGGGGATAAAAACCCACGCTCCAAAAGGAATTATTCACAAAAAAATTGTTGTCATAATCCCGGATGACACAAGGCTGTGGGCCAGGGGGGATATTTTTGTCCCTCAAATTGTAAAAACACTTATGGACCTAGGCGTTTCAACGGATAATATTAAGATTATCATTGCCCTTGGAACCCATGATGATATAGATAAGGACCTATTTCCCAACCTTGCCGGTTTCTTTTGCTCTCAAAGAGTTGAAATCCTAAATTCTGCTAATAAGAATCAAGACCGCCTTGTTCATATCGGTGAAACCCATAAAAAAACAAAACTCTTTATCACAAAAGAAGCCGTTGAAGCAGACCATATAATCATCTTCGGCGGCATCCTACACCATATGACAGCCGGGTTCGGCGGAGGCAGAAAATATATATTGCCGGGCATTGCAGGGTATGACTCTATCCAGCAGAATCACTCTCTTGCCATGAGAAAAGATGGATCAGCCCACCCCATGGTCAGGCAGGCAAAACTCCTGGGAAATCCAATTAATGAAGACCTGAATGAGGCAGCAGACCTGTTTTTAAAGAATAAAACCTGCACCTATGTTGCCATTGCAGCAAATGGGACGGGTGATATTTTTCATGCCGATGTGGGCCCATTGCACAAAACATTTATAGACGGCTGTAAAAAGCTTGACCAGGCCTGTTGCATCCATGTTCCTCAAAAAGGAGATTTCGCCCTGATTTCGGCCGGGGGGCACCGGACAGACGGGCAATTGTATCAATCCACCAAAGCCCTTTTCAATGCCGTCAATATTGTCAAAGAAGGCGGAAACATTCTCTTTGTTGCAGGATGTTCACAGGGTGTGGGGAATGAAACCTTTTCATCTGTTCTAAATACCTTTAAGAATGATCCCCAGAAACTTGGCAAAGAACTGGCACAAAATTTTAACATGCCCTCATATGTCGCCTTCAGGGTGATGGATATCCTTAAGCGGTTTAATGTGACACTTATTTCAGATTTTTCAAAATCTCATACTGAAATATTAGGATTTAAATATACTGACTCTATTGAGAATTACATTGAATGCTTAAAAGGCAAAGGTTATATTATACCATTTGCTGAAAATATTCTGCCTGTTTTAGAGGCTTCATAATTAAAGGCTTCAAAAGGTATTATTGAGGTATTACCGGGGATAAATTTAAAATTGGTCCCCATAAAAAAAGTACCATTTAATTCATAATAATCTTAAAGGAGGAATCATGGAAAGAAGGACGTTTTTAAAAAAAGCAGGTATCACAACAGCAGCAGCCGCTGCTACAGCATTAACCATCGGAGCACCAGCAGTTATTGCATCTCCGAAAATTCAATGGACTGCCACTTCATTCTGGAATCCAAAAGTGAGGATCATGTTCGACATGGTAAAGGTGTTTTGTCAGAATGTAAAAGAAATGACAGATGGCCAGTTTGAAATCAAACTCTATGGCGGCGGTGAACTGGTCCCCCCTCCTGGTGCGTTTGATGCAGTCTCCAAGGGAACGGTCCAGATGGGGACCGGATCTCCATACTTCTGGGCCGGAAAATCAACGGCGTTTAACTGGTTTGGCTCTATCCCCTTTGGAATGAATGCCCAGTCAGTCAACTCCTGGTTCTATGAGGGCAATGGCCAGACCCTGATGAATGAATTGTATGACCGGTTTGATCTTGTGCCCAGGATTATTGGAAATTCAGGCATGCAGATGGGTGGCTGGTACATGAAGAAAATCAATTCTCTGGAAGATTTTAAGGGCTTGAAAATGCGCATCGGCAGTATTGCGGGAAAAGTTCTTTCCAAGGTGGGTGTCACAACCGTATTTGTACCACCGGGTGAAATCTTCCCGGCCCTGGAAAGAGGCGTTGTTGATGCAGCTGAATTTGTAGGACCGGTTCATGATATATTGCTCGGGCTCTATAAGGTCGCTAAATATTACTACACTCCGGGATGGCATGAACAAGGCCCCACACTGGATGTCTTCTTTAACAAGAAAGCATACAATGATCTGCCAAAACATTTTCAGCGCATCCTTGATATTGCAGCCGCTGATATTAATATCAGAACCCTGGCTGCATTTGATGCCCAGAGCGGTGCAGCCCTGGACACGCTGGTAAAGGAGCACAATGTGGATGTACAGGTCTATCCTGAAGATATACTGAAAAAATTAAAAATCATATCCAAAGAGGTGATTGAAGAAGAAGCCCAGAAAGACCCGTTTGCCTTAAAAGTGCATCAAGATTATATGGCCTTCCAGGCAAAAACAGCTGTCTGGGGAAAAATGTCTGAAAAAGTCTACTGGAATACAATGGCTTAAATTTATGGAAACAGTTAAAAAAGCAGTTCTTTTGTGTGATAAAATCAATGAATGGATCGGCAGTGTTATTGTTACATCTGCAGTTTTTATCTTCATTCTGGTCATCTTTTCAAATGTGATTCTGCGTTATGTTTTTAATACCAGCTTTGTGTTTATGGCTGAACTGGAATGGCATGTGTTTGCATTTATTTTTCTGATGGGTGCAGGCTATACACTGCTGCATGAGGGACATGTCCGCGTGGATATTTTTTATTCAATTATGGATAGAAAAAAACAGGCTTTCATTAATTTGTTCGGTGTCATATTTTTATTGATTCCTTCATGCTATGTAGTCCTGACCACGTCCATTCCATGGGTTATTGTCGCATATAAAATCGGAGAAGTTTCCATTGATCCCGGCGGCATTCCAGCAAGGTTTTTATTAAAGGCAACATTGCCGGTGGGCTATTTTTTAATGTTGATTCAAGGACTTCTGCTTGGTGTAAGAAGCGCTTTTATTCTTTTGGGAAAACCCCTGGAAAATGAATAATGCAGGTATTAAAAACTCATGTTAACCCTGACTGTATCTTTGACTGGAAGATCAAATGCTGATTGATTATTTACCGTTCTGGATTGCTGATTACCTGGCTGCCTGGCTTTTTCTGGTATTGACCATTGCCTTAATGGGAGGATTCCCCGTCACCTTTACCATGATGGGGACTTCCTTCCTTTTTGGCCTTATCGGATTACATCCCGGGTTTTTTGACCTTTTGCCCCTGCGCATGTGGGGCATAATGAACAATACCATGCTAATGGCAGTTCCATTGTTTATCTTTATGGGCCTTGCGCTGGAAAGATCCGGGCTTGCAAAAGCTTTGCTGGAAACCATGGAGGAGCTTTTCCAGAATGTAAGGGGCGGGCTTGCCATTTCAGTTATCATTGTCGGGGCATTATTGGGCGCATCCACAGGCATTGTCGGGGCAACAGTTGTGACAATGGGATTAATGTCTTTGCCCACCATGCTCAAGCATAAGTATTCAAGATCCTTTGCTTCAGGCACGGTTGCTGCCTCGGGAACACTGGGTCAGATAATCCCGCCCAGTATTGTTTTGCTGCTCCTGGGACCTGTGATGGAGGTACCCATAGGTGATATGTTTATTGGTGCTGTCATTCCGGGTATGATTCTGGTTATTCTATATTGTCTGTATATCTGGACGTCCACCTTTTTTGGGACAAAACATGTCCCGGCTGCCCAGGAAAAAGGTGCTGTTTTTGACAATGCCTTTATATTAAAAATTTTTAAAGCCCTTGTCCCCCCTTTATTTTTAATTCTTGCTGTACTCGGAACAATTTTTGCCGGCATTGCCACACCAACAGAATCCGGTGCCATGGGTGCCGTGGGTGCTGTTATTCTGACTGCTATGAATGGAAAATTATCTTTTAAATTACTCCATGAAGTTGCAAAAGGAACCATTAAAATGACCTGCATGGTGTTTATCATCATCATGGGAGCCACTTGTTTTGCCCTGGTTTTTCGTGGTCTTGGCGGCGATGATCTTCTCAGGGAATTTATTGACAGTATGAATCTGAGCGGATGGCAGCTGGTTACAATGGTCATGATCTTTATCTTTATTCTTGGTTTTTTTCTTGATTTTATTGAAATCACCTACATCCATATTCCCATCATAGCACCCATTGTGGTTGATTACGGGTATGATCCCCTCTGGTTTGGTATCCTGTTTGCCGTGAACCTGCAAACATCATTTATGACCCCGCCCTTTGGCCCTTCTCTGTTTTATCTTAAAGGGGTTTGCCCACCGGAAATCAAAACCACTGATGTGTATAAAGGTATTATTCCTTTTGTCTTTCTACAGCTTATCGGATTAACCATAATTGCCATCTGGCCAAGCCTTGTGACCTGGCTTCCGAAAGTTGTTTATGGCAATTAGGAGACTTATTTAAAGAAAAGAATAAAACCATGGATGAGAAAACAATCTGCAGGAATATTAAAAAACTTCGAAAACAAAATAATCTTACCCTGGAAAAACTGGCAGACCTGACAGGTCTTACAAAAGGATACCTGTCAAAGGTCGAACGATCCCAAAAAGCTCCGCCCTACTCCACATTGAATAAAATTGCAGATGCCCTGGGGCTTGAGGTGACAAGTATTTTTGAAAAAAATATTGAGCCGTTAAATGACATCAGAATAAGTTTTCAAAAAAAAAATGAGAGCAAAATCATTAAAGCAACCTCCCAGCTTTCAGGTTATGACTATGAAATCCTTGCCGCAAACAAACCCGGCAAAAATATGGAGCCCTTTATTATCCATTCGCCCCATAAAATTATAAAAATGTATTGCCATGAGGGCGAAGAATTTATATATGTAATGGAAGGCCGTCTTGAATTTTTATATGGAGAAGACACCTATATTTTAGAACAGGGAGACAATGTTTATTTTGACTCCTGTGTCCCCCATTCAGGCAAAAGCCTTGGTGATAAAAAAGCCATGCTTTTAGTGGTGATTTATTTTTATAAGAGAAATAGGCAATAAAAAAAGGAGGCAATCTTGGACAATAAAAAAACAATCATAGAAAAAGCCTGCACTGAAATAGTCAAGGATTTTGATGGCGTACTGAACTGGACATGGGACAACCGTTTTGGAGCACTCATAGCTGAATTCACTATAGAATCTCAGGACAAAGTGGTCTCTATACTGAGTAAACATCTTAAAATGAAATGGGATAAAAAAAGCATTAAAAAAGCACCCCCAATTATCAAGACAAATACCGAACTTTTTGGAACTCTAAGGCGGGGCCAGCTTCTTTTTACAACAGACCCTGAAACTAGCGATCACATTGTTGCAGCCTGGTGGCCATGGGGCGATGGTCAATCTATTTCCGTACGAATTGTAACACCGGATTAATACTTTATATCCACGGCCAACATGTTTTTGAAAAGGTCTTCATTCTCTTATAGAAGACTTCTTGAACCTCTACGGGGAAATATTAAAAGATGCGGCTCTCTTGCCTATAAACTTATCCTATAAATTATCTGACAGATAATTGATTACATCTTTTGCCGGGCGATCATAAAACACACCATATTGTGAGGCGAAATCAGGGTGCATACCCCGGATAAACAGATAGAAAATGCCACCAACATGGGTGTCATAATCATAATCTTTTAATCGCAGGCCAAGATACCTGTGCAGGGCCACAAGATAGATATGGTATTGCAGGAAATAGTGATGGTCTGACATGGCATCAAACATGGCAGTCTGTGAATATTGATCATAGGTATCACCAAGATAATTGGATTTATAATCAACAATATACCATTTGTCTTCATGTCGTATCACAAGATCAATAAAGCCTTTTATAAATCCTTTAAAGGATTGAGCAGTCAATTGGGAAAGTTTGTTTATATACCCTGATGTTTTAAATTTCACATCTGATTGTTCAAAGGCCTTTTGTACAGATGACATCTGAAAAGACCGGACCGGGAAAGCAAACTCAAGTTCGTTAAACCTTTTATCAGGAAGGATGTCTTTCAGACAAAACCCTGATGTTTCGTCCACAAGCTTTGTTTCAAGCACCTCTTTCACAGATTTATCAGCCATTTGAATCATTTCTGTGCCCAGAAAGCCAAACATGTCAAATTTTGATTGAACCAGTTTAAAGATTTCCTCTGAACCCATGGTAAAATCAAGTGTTTCAAAAATAGAATGAAACAAATCACCTGATCCTGCACCTTTGGGGAATTGGGCAAGGGTTACAATGGGTCTGGCTCTATCCCCATCTGACTTCTCCTTTTCCGGTAAGGCTTCCTGGTTCTGGGAAAGGGCAATAGCTGAAAAGCTTGACATTTTCCAGGAGGCCTTGATATCACGGGTAATTTTTTCAACGGACAAAACCCGGTTCAATGGATCAGATCTGTCTATAAACCCATTGGATAATTCATCAAAATAGTGCTGCAAAAGAATGCTTTGATCTGCACGGGTTCCAAGCTGTTCCAGATCGTAGATCATTAATTGATCCTCTTTGCAGTCGCAGGAATGCAGCAGGGTGCCAAGGGCCGAGGTCTCAACTGATTTAAACCCGCCCCAGATGATCCTGCACATGGCAGAAGCCCTTGTTAGAGCCACATATAACAGCCTTCTTTGTTCTGCCTTGTCTTCTTTTTCAAAATGGTTTTGAGAATTTTCCAGGTCCTCTGACCCCAGATCAAGGGTCAATTGGTAATTTTTTTCAGGATCATGGAAAAGAATGTTTTCCTGTGAGGATTTTCGTGGCCCTTCCCAGAGGTATGGCAGATAAACAACTGGATACTCAAGCCCTTTGCTTTTATGAATTGTGACAATGGCCACAGCCTTTTTATCGCTTTCCAGCCTGAGTTCATCTGCGAATTCGTCCCTCAGCTCTTTGAACAATTGCCGGGCATACCATTTCAGTAAATAATATGGAGATAGCTGCTGTTTGAGACAGGCTTGTGAAATCAATTCTATCAAATGATAAAAATTGGTCATACCCCTTTCGTCAAGGCTCAAGTTTCCCTTTAGAAACGCTTCATCAGAATGAAGAAGGGTCATGGCCATGGAGACAAACCCCTTGGTTTCCCAAATTTTTTTATAATCTCTGAATTGATCCTGCCACTTGAAAAAAAGTTCTTCTTTTTTATCAAGACTAAGAATCTTATCC
>JAHJDU010000046.1 GCA_018812385.1 Pseudomonadota bacterium | reverse complement strand
GGGGGTTATTGAAAAACAGCTCCATGTCATGGATATGACAGCAATTTCTCTTGCAATGGAACATGACTTGCCATTGCAGGTGTTTGATCTTCATAAGGAAGATAATATTTATAAGGCTGTATTGGGCCAGAATATCGGTACTCGGATTTATAACAAATAGTTAGCCATTATTGAGGACAGATTGTTATGATAAATGAAGTGCTCCAGGAAACCAAAGAAAGAATGGGTAAATCTGAAAAAGCTTTTGAAAAAGAACTATCAAAAGTACGTACGGGCAGAGCATCCCAGGCAATACTTGATGGAGTTAAAGTCGATTATTATGGCACTCAGACACCCTTGCCGCAAATGGCAACTGTATCCATCCCGGAAAGCAGACTAATTACAGTGAAACCCTGGGATGTCAGTGTAATTAACCAGGTCGAAAAGGCGATCTTAAAAGCCAATCTTGGTCTGACACCTTCGAATGATGGAAAACTTATCAGAATATCGATACCGCCTTTGACAGAAGAGAGAAGAAAAGAGATTGCAAAAACTGTGGCTAAAATCTGTGAAGATTATAAAGTGGCCATTCGAAATATCCGGAGAGATTCAAATGAAATGGTAAAAGAGCTTCAAAAGGAAGGGGATATTTCTGAGGATGACAGTTTTAAGGCTCAAAAGCAGATTCAGGAAGCCACTGATGAATATATTAAGCAGTTAGACGAAATCTTTGCTAAAAAAGAAAAGGAAATTCTTGAAGTCTAACTCAACACAAGACTTGCCCCTTGATCCTGAAACACTTCCATTTCATGTGGCCATTATCATGGATGGCAATGGAAGATGGGCTAAAAAAAGGTTAATGAATCGTGTAAAAGGGCATGAACAAGGCGCACAAACCGTTCGTTCCATTGTGACAGCCGCAAGAGAGCTTGGCATAGGGATGATCACCTTATATGCATTCTCCACGGAAAACTGGGCAAGACCGAAACTCGAAGTAAAAGCATTAATGATGCTTTTGAAAAAATTTATTATATCTGAAAGAGAAGCGTTTTCAAAAAACCAGATTCGTGTCAATATCATCGGTCAAAAGCACAGACTTCCCCTGGATGTTCAAAAAGAAGTTGATATCACATTGGAGTTGACAGAAAACAACGATAAAATGGTTTTAAATCTGGCATTGAGTTATGGTTCAAGAGAAGAGATCGCAAATGCGGTTAAACAGATTGCCCAAAAAATAGAATCAAAAGAGCTCGATTCCAAGGATATTACCCAGGACCTTATTTCAGATCACCTTTACACGAGAACAATGCCTGATCCTGACTTGATTATCCGTACAAGCGGGGAGTATAGGTTGAGTAATTTTATGTTGTGGCAGGCTGCATATTCTGAAATTTATATTTGTGATACCTTGTGGCCGGATTTTTCTAAAGATGAATTTATTGAAATTTTAAAAAATTATCAGAAGAGGGACCGACGGTTCGGTAAGATATCATGCAGCACATCAAACGATGGATAACCGCACTCATACTTGCCCCCATAGTTTTATGGATTCTCATTAAGGGTAATACATTATTTTTTGCCATACTGATCTCAGTCGTTGCCATATTTGCCATTCGCGAATACTTGAGAATTGTTTTTGGAAATGATGAAGAACCCATTTCCAATACTATAAAGCTTATCTCCTACATAGTTTCAATGGCGCTTATTATCAGTGCCTGCCTGGGATCATGGGAAATTCTGTTTTTAATCCTTGCCATGAACCTGATGGCCTTATCTATTTTTGTGTTGTCCCGGTTTGCAAGCAATCATGCCATATTTGATATTATTTCCAAGCAGGTCTTAGGCGTTGTTTATATTCCGGTTTCCTTGTCTCTTCTGATTTTCATTAAAGAACTTGATGGGGGAACCTTTTGGATTATCTGGCTGTTAATTGTTATTTTTGCCAATGATACGGGTGCATTTTACAGTGGAACCTTTTTTGGGAAAAATGCGCTTGCTCCAAATATCAGCCCCAACAAAACCATTGAAGGATCTGTGGGTGGCATAGCAGCCTCAATGGTTACCGGATTTATTTTTTGTCAGTGTTTTTTTAATGATCTGTCTTTGTCGTTTCTAACTATACCCGTGTCTTTCATGCTTGCCATTGCCGGACAAATAGGTGATTTGTTTGAATCTGCCATGAAACGGGCATCAAGCATTAAAGATTCAGGCCGGATTCTTCCGGGGCACGGCGGAATGCTCGATAGAATAGACGGGTTGCTTCTGGCCATTCCTGTTTTGTATGTCTATCTGGTGTTTGTTTTATGAAATCCTTGTCAATACTAGGCTCAACCGGTTCCATCGGCACCAGTGCTTTGGAAATTGTCAGGATGCATCCTGATCGCTTCCAGGTAAAGGCATTGACAGCTGCTAATAACATAGGCTGTTTTGCCAGGCAGATTGACGAATTTAAACCTGAACTGGTTGCAGTACTGGATGAAACAAAAGCTTTGGAACTCTCCAGAGTTTTAAAGGGGGCCTGCAGGCCCCAAATCCTGTTTGGGGAGGCTGGATATTGTGAAGCCGCCGCTTACCAGTCGTCAGACATGGTTCTTCTGGCCATGGTGGGTTCGGTGGGTCTTAAACCAGCCCTTTGTGCCATTGAATCAAAAAAACAGATTGCCCTGGCCAACAAGGAGACCCTGGTCATGGCCGGCGAGATAGTCATGGCCAGAGCGTTGGAAAATGGTGTTTCAATTATGCCTGTGGACAGTGAACACAGTGCTATTTTTCAATGCCTTAAGGGAAACCGGAAAAAAGACTTGAAAACAATATTTTTGACTGCATCAGGGGGACCTTTTAGAAAAATGTCTTTTGATGCATTCAAGGATATTTCATTAAAAGATGCCCTTAATCATCCCACCTGGAATATGGGGCATAAAATTACAATTGATTCAGCCACATTGATGAATAAAGGTCTTGAGATTATTGAAGCGGCCCACCTGTTTGACATTACCCCTGAACAAATTCAGGTGCTTGTCCATCCCCAGAGTATTGTTCATTCCATGGTGGGGTATAAAGATGGAAGCATCATGGCGCAAATGGGACTGCCTGATATGAAGGGGGCTATTTCCTATGCCCTGTCAGAACCTGAACGGCTCGATCTGCAAATGGATTTCCCCGATTTTACAACCATAGGTTCCCTGACATTTGAAAAACCGGATATCCAAAAGTTTCCATCCCTTTTATTTGCCTTTGAAGCCTGCAGGCAAAAAGGGACTCTTCCGGCTGTCATGAATGCTGCCAATGAGGTGGCGGTTTGTGCCTTCCTTGAAAAACGCATTGGTTTTTTAGATATTTTTAGACTTATTTCCAGTACAATGGAACGTCATACACGGATTGACAATCCTGACCTTTCAGGTATTATTGAAGCGGATCGTTGGGCACGTGAAAAAGCGCAATCCCAAATATAAAAGAGATATAAAAGTGAGGTTTTATGGGCCATTCTGCTATGGCATTTATTATTGTTATCGGCATTCTTGTTTTTATCCATGAATTTGGACATTTTATTGCGGCAAGACTCTGTGGAGTAGGGGTTGAGGTGTTTTCCCTGGGTTTTGGACCTAAAATTTTAAAAAAACGAATTGGGCGAACCCAGTATTGTCTGGCTGCCATACCCCTTGGCGGATATGTAAAAATGGTGGGAGAAGAACCAGGAAGCACCATTGACCCTGAGGATCTTAACTCTTCTTTTACCCATAAGTCATTGCTGCAAAAAATGTTCATTGTTGCAGCAGGCCCTTTTTTTAATTTTTCCCTGGCTATTTTAATTTTTTATGTTCTTTACCAGTTTTCAGGAATTTACCTGGTTAAACCTATTGTGAGTGAAGTAATGGAAGATTCCCCTGCTCTCGCAGCCGGAATCAAGGCAGGGGATGTGATCAAAGAGATAAACCAGAACAAAATTGAATCATTTGAAGATATCTCCCGGATTATTAGTGCAAGCAAGGGCGAACAATTGGACATTATTGTAGAGCGTGATGGACGATTTAAAGGCCTTGCTCTTTCTCCAGTTCTAAAACCTGCCAAAAATGTGTTTGGTGAAGAAATTGAAAAATATGTTATTGGTATAGTTGGTGTTAAAGAGTCTTTTCATAAAAGCCTTAACCCATTTGCTGCCTTTTCACGGTCCATTATGGATACTTACGGGCTTATAAAGTTAACCCTGCTTTCTGTTGGAAAAATGATAAAAGGAACCGTGTCTGCAGATAATCTGGGCGGTCCCTTGATGATTGCCCAGATGGCAGGTGAACAGGCAAAGGCAGGTGTTATGAATTTTGCCTGGTTTATTGCACTGCTTTCTGTAAACCTTGGTATCATAAACCTTTTTCCTATTCCCGTGTTAGATGGCGGTCATCTGTTATTTTTTGGTATTGAAGCGGCTACTGGTAAAGCTGTAAGTGACAAATGGCGCGAAAAATCTAATCAATTCGGCGCAGCAGTGCTTATAGCTTTAATGGTTTTTGTTTTTTATAATGACATTGTAAGAATGTTCAGCGGTGGATAATATGATTTCCTGTATTGAGATTGCTCTTAAAAAAGAGCTGAGGGATGCAGAAGCATCTTCTCTGATAAAAAAGGCAGACTCTTATTTTGGAATTAAAATTCAAGAGGCACGATGCATTAATATCGTGACAATTGAGTCTGATTTGGATCTTCATCAACTTGAAAAGGTAAAAGATGAGATCCTCACCAATCCTGTGACCCAGGTTTCAAGTTTAAATCCCTTGAATATCGGCTTTCATTGGTGTATCTGGGTGGGATTCAGACCAGGGGTAAAAGATAATCCCGGTGCAACGGCAATGGAAGCCATTCAGGATCATCTGGGGAAAAATTTTGGGTCTCACGAGGGCATATATACATCAAAGCGTTACTGCCTGAAAGGCGATACGCTTGTCTTTGAAGATGTGGAAAAACTGGCATCCGAACTTTTATCAAACACTATTATTCAGCAGTTCAAAGTTTTTTCCATTGAAACATGGGATAAGGACATAGGAGCTGATGTTAAACCTGCCAAGGTTATCCTTGACCACACTCCCTGCTTTGAGGTTGTCAATATTGACTCAGATGAACAGCTTGCAAAAATTTCAGATGAGAGAAACCTGGCACTGAATCCAAGGGATATCCCGGTGATTCGAGAGTATTTTCTGGATTCAAAAGTATTGGAATCCAGAAAAGAAGTTGGTCTTTCAGAGCCCACAGATGTGGAATTGGAATATATTTCCCAGGCCAGAAGCGATCATTGTAACCATAATACCTTCCAGGGAATTTTCAGATACAAGGATATCTCCAACAAGGAGGAAAGCATTGAAAACAGCCTTTTTAAAACCTATATCAAGGAACCAACCTTAAAGCTCAAGGATAAAAAAGACTGGGTGGTCTCTGTATTGTGGGACAATGCAGGGGTTGGCAGGTTTGATGATGAAAATAATTATGTGGTTACAGGCGAAACCCATAACTCACCCTCCAATATGGAAGCCTATGGCGGTGCAATAACCGGTATAGTAGGCGTTTATCGTGATCCCATGGGAACAGGTCTTGGATCCAAATTGTTCATGGGCAGTTTTGGGTATTGTGTGGGAGATGTGAATTATAATGGCCCCTTAAAACCACCGCTTCACCCAAGGCGACTTCTTGACGGTGTAATAGAGGGTGTAAAGGATGGGGGAAATAAAAGTGGTGTTCCCACCACCTTTGGCCAGACATTGTTCAATCCGGGGTACATGGGCAAAAGCCTTGTATTTGTAACGGCACTGGGGATTATGCCAAGTAAGGTTAAAGGAAAGCCAAGCCATGAAAAAAAAACATCTCCAGGCGAACTTATTATCATGAGTGGCGGCCGGGTTGGAAAAGATGGAATACATGGAGTGACAGCCTCTTCGGAAAGTTATTCGGAAAACACACCGGCAGGTCATGTCCAGATTGGTGATCCCTATACCCAGAAGAAAATGCATGATTTTCTCTTGATCTGCCGGGATGAAGGCCTGATCCCTTTTATTACAGATAATGGCGGTGGTGGTTTGTCCTCATCCATTGGTGAATCTGCCATGATCTCCAACGGGTGTGTGGTGTGGCTGGATAAAGTACCCTTAAAATATGAAGGGCTTGATATGTGGGAAATCTGGGTTTCAGAATCCCAGGAACGAATGACCATTGCAGTTAAGCCAGAAGATCTGGATAGATTTATGGAACTTTCAGCAGAGCATGAAGTTGAAAGCACTGTGATAGGCGAATATACAGATACGGGTAAACTGCATATCAAATATAAGGACGAAACCTGTGCCTACGTGGATATGGATCTTCTGGACAAGGGGTTTCCCTCCTGGGAATTTGATGCCGTCTGGATTTCACCTGAAGCACGTGGTCTGACAGAACCAGTGATAAGTTCTCCCTCTGATTTTAATAAATTGTTGCTCAGTATGCTTGAGCGGCCAAACCTTGCTTCAAAAGAATGGATTATCCGGCAGTATGATCATGAAGTTAAGGGCGGATCAGTTATAAAACCCCTGGTGGGTGTGAACCATAATATACCGTCCGACGCCAGCGTGACGCGCCCGGTCCTGACATCTCAGAAAGGCCTTGCATTCACCCAGAGTCTTTTGCCCTGGTATTCAAAAATTGATGCCTTTCATATGATGACATGCACCATTGATGAAGCTGTGAGAAGATTGATAGCAGT
The DNA here is from genome assembly GCA_018812385.1 of Pseudomonadota bacterium. Taxonomy (GTDB): domain Bacteria; phylum Desulfobacterota; class Desulfobacteria; order Desulfobacterales; family Desulfobacteraceae; genus Desulfobacula. Next base: position 2,631 of record JAHJDU010000046.1, on the reverse strand, counting down.
GGGTGCAAATTTTGATCATATAGGCGGGCTGGATAATTTTTGCTGGCCAAATATACAATTTGATCCTGAAAAAAATCCAGATGGGACATTTAAGGCAGCTCAGCTTGTTCGTGCCTGCCGGGCCTTGAAAGAGGCCTGCGAAAAATACGAAATTCCTCTGTTGTCCGGCAAGGACAGTATGTATGTGGATGGCCATCTTGAGGGTGAGTTTGGTGAACGGGTTAAGGTCTCAGCCCTTGAAACCGTTCAGTTTTCAGCAACATCTGTCATTGATGATGTCTCTAAATGTATATCCATGGACCCAAAGGTAAGCGGTGACCTTGTTTATGTATTGGGGTCGACGGCCAACGAACTTGGGGCATCAGAATATTATGAGATGTTTGATAAAACAGGTGTCAATGTCCCTAATGTTGATTTTGATAAATTTAAAGTTATATACAGGGCATTGCAAAAATCCATTGACAATGAACTTGTCGCATCCTGCCATGCCATTGCAAGGGGAGGGCTCGCCGTTCATCTGTCTTATATGACCATGGCAGGGGGGCTGGGCCTTGAGATCAATTTATCGGATCTTCCAATGGATAAAGGCCGGGGCCGGCTTTCCACCGAAGCTGTTTTATTTTCAGAATCCGCCGGCAGATTCATTGTTACAATTTGCCCGGAAAACAAAATTATTTTTGAAAAATTATTTAAAGGCATGGCATCAGCTTGCCTGGGTTTTGTAACAGATCAGCACAATCGTCTTAAAATTTTTAACCCTGACAAAAAAGTATTGATAGACCTTTCCATGGAAGAACTTGAGAAAGCTTTTAACAAGACCTTTGGAGACATGATATGAGTGCGCAAAAGGTTAACGCATTGATTTTAACAGGGTTTGGGTTGAACTGTGATGATGAAACAGCCCATGTGTTTGAACTTGCCGGAGCCACGTCCCATAAAGTTCATATTAACGCATTGGTTTCCGGGAAAATCAAGCTGGAAGATTTTCATATCCTTGCCTTTGGCGGAGGGTTTTCCTGGGGGGATGACCATGGCGCGGGTGTGATTCAGGCATTAAAGCTTAAAAATCACGTGGGCAAGGATCTTTTGTCATTTGTAAAAAAGGGAAAGCTTATAATTGGAATCTGTAACGGGTTCCAGGCTTTGGTCAACCTGGGGCTTTTACCCGGGCTTGAAAACGATTATACAAAAAGAAGCGTATCAATTACCTTTAATGACTGCGGGAATTTTCGGGATCAATGGGTCCACCTTGCGGCAAATTTAAAAAGCCCCTGTGTATTTACAAAAGATATTCAAATGGCTGATTATCCGATTCGTCATGGAGAAGGAAAAATTATTGCCGACCAGAAAGTGATTGACACCCTTCTGGCCAACAACCAGGTGGTGTTTCAATACGCTGACATTGCAGGAGCTCCTGCAAAAGGAGTTTTTCCCTTAAATCCAAACGGTTCCATGGAGGATATTGCCGGCATTTGTGATCCTTCAGGCAAAATTTTCGGGTTGATGCCGCATCCTGAGGCTTATAATCATTTTACAAATCATCCTGACTGGACACGAAAGGTTCAAATTCTTAAGAGAGAGGGAAAACCCCTTGATAAGGAAATGACCATTGGGGTCAAATTGTTTAAAAACGGGGTTGATTATATTAAAGAATCTTTCTTTTAGAATCTGAGAGTCGGGAGAACCTGTGCTGGGAACAATTGTAAATTGCCTGACAATTATTGCAGGCAGCCTTGTGGGAATTTTGTTTAGAAACGGAATCCCTGAAAAATATAATCAGACGGTGATGCAGGCCATTGGCCTTGCTGTTATTCTGATCGGGATAAAAAGTGCCCTTGGGTGTAATGACTTTTTGATCATTATTATCAGCCTTGCTTTAGGCTCTCTAATCGGGGAATGGATTGGTATTGAAAATTACCTTGAAAGACTGGGTAACTTTCTTGAAACCAGATTTTCAAAAACATCCACCGGTTTTTCAGCAGGATTTGTCACTGCCTCATTAATGTATTGTGTGGGCTCCATGGCCATTGTGGGATCCCTTGAAAGCGGTCTTACCGGAAACCATGATACCTTGTTTGCCAAGGCAACCCTTGATGGTATTGTAAGTATCATTTTGAGTTCATCCTTAGGAATCGGCGTACTTTTTGCTGCAGTGCCCGTATTATTGTATCAAGGCTCCATTACCTTGGTGGCAGGGTTTTTAAAACCATTGCTGGTTCCTGCTGTCATCAGCCAGATGTCTGCAACCGGAGGGCTTTTGATTATGGCATTAGGCTTAAATATGTTAAGGGAAAAGAAACTTAAAGTAGGGAATATGCTCCCGGCTATTTTTATTCCCTTGATCTATTTTCTTATTACGAAGTAGACGGGGTCAGGCTTTCCTTATTGTCGTTATTTGGTGTTGACTATGTGCCATTTTTTCCTGCAGGGACTGTTTTTTCCCAAGGCTGCTGGAGGGTGCCTTTACCTGCCTGTTCATCGCTGGCATATCCCGCGGCTGAAATGATTCCTTTTCCCATGGTGATTGGGTGTTGGGTCCTGGATTGTGGGTCCTGGATTGTGGGTTTTGGGTTGCAGGTTTTGGGTTTCAGATGTTCAACCTTCCGGCCAGGGCTTTTTTGGCGGCTGGTT
>JAHJDU010000516.1 GCA_018812385.1 Pseudomonadota bacterium | reverse complement strand
TTTATTTTTTATTTTAACGGGAGGAAATTCAAGCCTGACAATTGTACCACTACCATTTTCAGACTGAATATTCAGACTTCCTCCTAATTCTTGCACAATTGTGGATGAAATTGATAAACCAAGTCCAGTTCCTCCTGAATCCCTTTTTGTTGTAAAAAAAGGATCTACAATCCTTTTTAAGTTCTCTTTAGGTATACCGATTCCTTCATCCTTGCAAATGATTACAACTTTTTTATCGGATTTATTAAAAAATGATAAAACATATAATGCCTTTTTCTCATCAACAATAGCTTGGCATGAATTTTGTACAATATTGACAATAACTTGTTCAAGTCTCTGAAAACTGCCCATGACAGGGGGAATATCTTCTTTTAGGTCCAATATGAAATTTTGTGTGGCCTTTTTAATCATATTTTCCAAAAGAATCAGGACGGATTTGATCACTTTGTTTACATCAATCTGTTCACGGACTTCAGAATCATCATTTCTTGAATAATCCCTGAGTTCTTTTATAATCCTTGCAATTCTTCTTGACCCTTCAAGGATTCGACAATTTATTACAGGAAGCTTTTCTTTAACCTTTGAGTAGGGAAGGCCTGAAATGATGAAATCCCCATTTTCATTATAATACTCATCCATAATAATCTGTGCTTCTGTCCATGCGTCTGAAAGAAATTGAGCATTTGAATGGATTAAGGTATTGGGATTATTTATTTCATGTGCAACACCGGAAGCAAGAACTCCCATGGAAATCATACGGTCTGCAACCAATAATTGCTGTTGCCGTAAAGCAGCTTTCTCTTGGGCAACTATCTTTTCGGTAATATCAACACAGAAGCCCTCCAAAAAGGGATCATCGTCTTCCACCGCCCAGGCAAGACGTCCTGATAATTGTACGCTAATAATTCCCCCATCTTTTTTAAAAAACCTGGTTTCAAACCCTTCAATCTGCTTATCCTTTAATACCTTATTGATAAACTTCTGGCGGTCACTCGAATGAACATAAATTTGGTAATCAATATTATTGATCGTTGACATAAGCTCAAGGGAACTTTCAAAGCCCAGGATATTTGCCATAGATGGGTTTACATCTATAAAACGGCCATCAATTGTGGATTGATAGATACCCATAACTGCATTTCTGAAAATACTTGAATACTTTTCTTGAGTTTGGGAAAGCTCCGATTGAATTTTTTTTTGCTTTTGAATATTCATCATTAGAAAAAAAACCAGCAGGACAAGTCCACCGGTAACACAAAGCCCTGTACCTACAAGATATTTGTAAAAGAGAGGCAAAGCAAGCTGAAGATCCTTTTTCTGTAACGAAATTATTTTCCACCCACTAATGGGCATGGACACTATGGCTGTGTAATAATCTTTGCCTTTTATTTGAACCAGTTTTTTAGTTATATCCAAATTAAGCGGTAAAATTTTTTCCCCACCAAATTGTTTTATTTTGATGAGACGTTCAAGAGTATTTTCTGTAATCTGTTTTACTGAATGGAAAATCCATTCAGGATTATTGCTATTAAAAATTATACCCTCAGGTGAAACAAGACCAATCTGCTCTACCCTCTGATATAATAGATCCTCAACCACAAGGATATCAAATTCCAACGCCAAGACACCATCAACTGATTCTTTTGATGAACCATAAATAGGAGTACTAAAATGAAGTTCCATGCTGTTTGATTTGTCACCCAATGCCGGGAAGACAGTCGTTCGCCCCTTCCACGCATCCTCAAAATAAGGCCTGAAAGCATAATTATCTCCTATGATTGAAATACCGATAGTCTTCGTACTTGAAACAATTATCCCATTGCGGTTTATTACATAGATTCTGTCTGCATAAGATATTAGTCTGGCAGTTTCAAGAACCTGAGTGATTCTTAAACTTGAAGGATCTTCTCTGCCTTCTAGCAAATCAAGGACAGCATGGTCCTTAGATAGCGCTTGTACTAACTTAAAATTCTGTGTGATTATATTTTCGATCTGTTCAGATAGCAATTCCATATAATGCTGATGGGTTTTTCGTTGGTTTTCCTCCCGAAGTAATTGTATACTAAAATAACCTGTAGCTCCTAAGAAACAAAACAAGATAATGAAAAAGATAATGAAAAATAGAAGATTATCAAATAATTGCTGTTTCGGCATCGATATTGGTTCCTGTTTTTTCAAAACATTAATCATTCGTATATGCCACGTCTGAAAATAATTGACCCAGATAGTCCAGAGGTATCCCGCCTATCCCGCAATATTATCCCGCCATTAAGTTTTAAATATCCCGCTTAACCCGCCTTGTAAATTCAAATAAAAATGGCCTCCAATTTTAAAGTATTGACACTTGTCTTAAAAGACAGCAGGTCATTTTTTAATAAGTCCTTAAAAAAAAGAGGCTTTACAACATGTATACCAAGACATGCGCTGATATCAAGCATTTTTATGCAATAGTTGAACAGATAGTCAGAAAGGTCCTTAGGATTGCTGATCCGGTGGAAATGCCCGGACTGTGGAAAAACTTTTACAGATTATACTGCAGGCCAGACCGGATTCAAATATTTGCAGGGATCTGGCTACTTTGTCGATTCATTCAAAAAAGTATCGTAAAAAACAAAGAGCCAGGGTACTTTCAAGATGCCGCCAAATGTTCAGCCTTGAAGGATTGTACCAATTGATTTGGGTGCGGCTCTTTTGCAACAAGTTATGGAAGGATAGCGGAGGTAAATAACATGAAGACAATAAAGCAACAAACCTTTTGTGGCCGAGAGTTTACCGGCGAAGAGATATCATTGATCCAGGAAGTAGTTGCCACCTGTGGTGGCATAAGCCGACGCGAGTTGGCGCACACCATGTGCGAACTGGAGTGGATCTCACGATCATCGTTGATATTATCCATGTCATTGAATACCTGTGGAAAGCTGGCAGGGCCTTTCATCCCAAATCCGACCCTGAACTTGAAAAATGGGTTCAGTATCGGCTGCTTAAAATACTTAAAGGCAAAGCCTTTTAAAATATTTCATACGTCAGTCGTGATCTGGCCATCGGCATGTTGACATCACCCATGGGAATCTGTATTATAGTTTCCTGTTCCATTGCCGGAATCAGCGTGGAAAGGGTGAGCCGTGCTATTTGGCCCTTTCTTTTGATAATGATTATTGATCTTTTAATTGTTCCTTTTGTCACAATATATTTACCAAGGCTTTTCATGTATTAAATACCTGTTAATCGTTAGTAAATATTAATTGAGCTTTTCACGATACAATTTACACAGTAGGACCAGCGGGGATATTTGAACAGAAACCTTTGGTTATGAAATAAGTACTTTAAAATACAGAATGTTTTCGATTAGAATTTTTCCAAAACAATCCCCTTGATCAGTATAATAGATTTTGATTTATTGCCAGGATTACGAATACGATTTTAGGAATCTTTATATATTTTCGGAGATTTTCCTATTCTGTTCATAAAATATTTGGGCTAAATGTTTAATTCCATCCAATTATTTGATATTCTTCTGGCTATATCAAAAGATTTTAATAGGGAAAGGATTACTTCATGGGGGGAAAAAAAGTTTTTCTAATTCTGTCAATATTTGTTTTTTTTACAATTTTAGTATTGGTGACAAATAAGGCAATGGCGGTAATGAAAATCAAACTTGGCGTTGTAACTAAACCTGGCAGTGCACAGAATGTTGTGGCAGATAAATTCAGAGAATTAATTAAAAAGCAATCAAATGGTAACGTCGAGGTCAAAATCTACCACTCAGCATCTCTTGGAAATGAAACTGAACTTCTTCAGCAAGTTCAGATGAATACAATTCAAATGGCAGTAGTAACAGGAGGCCCCTATGATACATTTGATCCAATTGCAAGGGTTGTAAATTATCCCTTCCTTTTCAAGGATAATGCTCAGGCAGATAAAATACTGGACGGGCCGCTTGGATGTGAAATCTTAAAAAGTCTTGAGACCTCTGGATTCAAAGGTTTAAGTTTTTCTGAAAACGGGTTTAGAAACCTCACAAATAACAAACGTCCTGTCAAAAGCCCTGAAGATATAAAAGGACTAAAAATAAGAGTTATGGCTTCAACTATCCATAAGGCTATATGGCAGGCTCTTGGGGCAAACCCCACACCCATGCCTTGGCCAATTTATGCAGAACTTGAGCAGGGTGTAATTGATGGACAGGAAAATCCACTTTGGGTTATGGAAGTTTATAAATTTTTTGAAATCCAGAAATATATGACGCTTACCCGTCATGTATATTCCTACCATATTGATGTTGCTTCTCTGAAATGGTGGAATACGCTTAGTGACTACGACCAAGCTATGATTCAAAAAGCTATGTATGCCGCTGCTGTATATCAGAGAAATGATAATCGCTCTAAAAATGCAGATAGGCTGAAATTTTTAGAGACAAAAGGAATGCAGATTGAATATCATCCGGATATCAGTGCTTTCAGATCCAAAGTCGTCGATATTAAGGATATGGATCTATATAGCGATCCCAAGGTAAAAGCTATGCTTGAAAAAGTATTAAATGCAGTGAAATAGATATGATCTCTTTTTTGGAATGTCATGGAAATTAACTGAAAAGCAAAAAAGTAAAAGAATTAAATCCAAAGAAAATACACCCTTTAAAAAATCATTAGAAGTAGCTGTCGACAGTTAGAGATAATCAAAGCGTTTGGAGTATCAAAAAGCAGTGTGATCCGGGCTCAGAACAAATTGATGTTAAATATGATACATTGCGTAAGGCCATAAATGATGGCCGCCTTCAAGAGCAAAATATTTCCCAAAGTACTACCAATAAATCGACATGAACAGTTGTTGATGCGGCAGAAGCGGATCTACCGAAAAAAAATTTCAAACATCTTTATTTATTTTTCACTTAACCGGTCTAAAAGGCAACAACAAATCACCTTGCGGAAAAGTAGTTATTCCCTGGCTGAGTTTGATAAATCTTATGAGATTGATGTTTTCGTGATGAACTAAAGGCAGCTATTATCCTTTTTTAGAGTCTATTGAATGAAATCAATTTCCTGGTCCGTCAGGTGTTTGAACCGTCCCTGCAACTTCAGGTATGCTGCTGCGGGTTTGGGTTTCTTAGTTGATTTTCCTAAAATATACTTTCCGTTAATAACCTCATAAAGCGGATAAATACGGGTTTGAACAGCCAGCTTTGCTACTTTGACAACATCCCTTGTCTGCATTCGCCAGCCAGTGGGACAGGGAGTTGTTGCCACCTTGGGGCACTCCTTTTTGTGAATTAATTTTTAGGATCTGGAAGAACTCTGACGGCTCCCTTGTCTGCTGAACTTGCAAAATATGCATAGGCCTTGAGTGATGTGGGTACATGACGGACCCTGTCAGGTCGAAAGGCATTTGAACCTTTGGACTCCTCAATCTTGCGACGTTCTGACAGCGCCTCATCTGAGATACACAGATTGATTTTCCTTTCGGAAATACTGATTTCAATTTCATCACCATCCATGATCAAAGCAATCGCACCTTTAGAAGCGGCCTCAGGTGAGACATGACCGACAGACAGGCCTGAAGAGCCGCCGGAGAATCTGCCGTCGGTAATCAATGCACATTTTGTTTCCAGGTGTATTGATTTGATATAGGAAGTTGGGTAGAGCATCTCCTGCATACCGGGTCCGCCTTTGGGGCCTTCATACCGGATCACAACAATATCACCGGAATTAATTTTCCCTCCCAGAATGCCGGTGCAGGCATCATCCTGAGAATCAAAGACCTTTGCCGTTCCCTTGAAATCGAAAATAGATTCATCAACCCCGGCAGTTTTGACAATACATCCATTTTCAGCAATATTTCCAAAAAGGACAACCAGGCCCCCATCCTTGTGGTAAGCATTTTCCACACTGCGGATGCATCCCATTGCCCTGTCTTGATCCAATTGCTTGAACATTGTATCCTGGGAACCCATGACAAAATTTTTGTATCCGCAAGGAGCCGCGGAATATATGTCGATAGCTTCTTTGACAACGGTTTTATTCATGATATCAAACCGCTCAAGAATGTCTTTTAAGGAAACCGCATCAATTCTTTTTACTGAAGTGTCTATCAAACCTGCTCTGTCAAGCTCTCCAAATAGTCCCATGATGCCGCCGGCACGGTTGACATCCTCCAGATGGTAATGAGAACTGGGGGACACCTTGACAAGACAGGGTACTTTTCTTGAAAGCATATCAATGTCTTTCATGATAAAATTGACATCTGCAGACTGGGCAATGGCAAGGAGGTGGAGAACAGTATTTGTCGAACCGCCCATTGCGATGTCAAGCGTCATGGCATTCATAAAGGCTTCACGGGTGGCAATGGAACGAGGCAGAATGGAATCATCTCCTCTGCCATAGTATTGTTCCGTGATTTTAACAATCAGTTTGGCTGCATCGGTAAAGAGTTTTTTACGTTGAACATGGGTTGCTACAATTGTGCCCTGTCCTGGCAGAGCAAGGCCGAGGGCCTCGGTCAGGCAGTTCATTGAGTTTGCAGTAAACATACCTGAACAGCTGCCGCAGGTCGGGCATGCAGCACGTTCAACTTCATTCAAAACCTCATCGGAAACAGAGTTGTCACCTGCCATGACCATTGCATCAATGAGATCATATTTTTTGTCTTTAATTTTCCCGGCTTCCATGGGACCGCCTGAGATAAATACAGTGGGAATATTCAAGCGCATGGCTGCCATGAGCATGCCTGGAACAATTTTATCGCAATTGGGAATGCAGACCAGGGCATCAACTTTATGTGCGTTACACATGTATTCGACACTATCAGCAATGATCTCCCTTGATGGCAGGGAATAGAGCATGCCGTCATGTCCCATGGCAATACCGTCATCAATGGCAATGGTATTAAATTCAGCAGCAAAATATCCTTGTGCCTCAATTTCTTTTTTAACATGCTGCCCGATTTCATGAAGATGAACATGGCCGGGAACCAGCTGGGTAAATGAGTTTGCAATGGCAAAGATCGGCCTGCCAAAGTGCTCTTCTTTCATGCCGTTGGCCCGCCATAAGCTTCTGGCGCCGGCCATCAGCCGGCCCTGTGTTGTTTGATTACTGCGTAAAGGTAGTGTCATTGTAAACTCCTTTGATTCTGATAGATGATATTGGAATGGGCAGGGTAATTTTAACCATGTTCTCCAACAACGATAACCAGACATTCGCTTTCTTCATCCCCGATATTCTGCCCTCTGTGGGGAATGGTGGGATCAAAATGGATGGTATCTCCTTGTTTTAGATGTATCTTCTCTTTGCCATAAATAAACAGGACCTCTCCTTTTAAGACCATGAAGAATTCTTCTCCGGGGTGATCATAAAAAAAGTCGGGTTCTTTTTTGATAACCGGATACTTGACAATAAAAGGATTGATGATGTGACGGGATGTCAACTGGGTCAGGGAATAGTAAACAAATCCCATTTTCCTGCCGGCCCGAACAACCTGGCACCGCTCATCTTTATGGGTTACGGCAAACTTACTCTGGTCAGTGTCGGCATCTTCAAAAAAGATACCTATGGGCACTTCCAGTCCCTGGGCGATTTTGGAAAGGGTTGCAATAGGCGGTGAAACCAGGTTGTTTTCAACACGGGAAAGCAGTCCCTTTGAAAGATTGGTCACATCACCAAGCTGTGCCAGGGTCATTCCCTTGCTTTTTCTGATGAGTTTGATTTTATCGGCAATTTGTTTTTCGATCATG
>JAHJDU010000515.1 GCA_018812385.1 Pseudomonadota bacterium | reverse complement strand
GATTTTAATGAGTGAGTGGGGGTCAGGCTTTCCTTATTGTCGTTATTGAGCTCAATAACGACAATAAGGAAAGCCTGACCCCCACTCACTCATTAAAATCTGAAATTTCCAAATGTTGGTTCTCCAACGGGCTTGACAAGGCTGACCTCAAATGCCATGGCAAGCCAGTCCCGGATTTCGGAAAACTTGATGACCCGGTCGTTTAAAAGCCGTGACGCACAGAAAAAGGGATGGGCTTCGCCATCATATTTATCAATCATTTTTTGCTGGAATTCATTTATTTCTTCCAGGGTCATGGATGTGCCTTTGGCCTTTGCCTTGGCCTGCTCAATGCTTAACAGAACCCCGCCGGCACTTCTCCCACTCATGACCCCGGTTCTGGCCCGCATGGTTGAAAATAAAAAGTTGGGCCTGTATCCACGGCCGCACATGCCGTAATTTGCAGCCCCGTTATCCGGGCCTATAACAAGTTGTATCCTTGGCACCTGGGCACAGGAAACTGCCCGTACCATGTCGGCGCCATATTTTCCAATACCGGCATGTTCAGAATCAGAACCGATCATATAACCGGGTGAACTCTGGATAAAGAGCAGCGGGATCTTTTCATAGGAACACCTGACTACCCATTCCGTTACTTTTTGGGCTGCTTCATGAAAGATAATCCCTGCAGCATTGGAACAGATAACCCCGATGGGAAATCCCTTGATCCTGACCTTTCCGGTTAGAATGTTGGACCCCCGGCCAGGGGCAAAATTTTTCTTGTGCTCAATAAATTCAGATTCATCTGCAATGGAGGCAATAATTTTTCTGCCGTCAATGCCTTTGTGGGGGGATATGGGCATGATATCATATAGGGTTTCCAGAGGAATTTCGGGCTCTTTGGCCTCATAGGTGTGACCATGAATTTTTTGGGGCCGGGTCAAAGAAAGAAGCTGCCGTGCTCTTTTAATGGCATCGGTCTGGTCAGTGCACAGATGATCTGCTCCGCCGGAAATCTGGGTATGAACCTTTGCTCCCCCAAGATTTTCAGCAGAGATCTCTTCTCCTGTGGCCATTTTTACAAGGGGAGGGCCCCCTAGAAATGAAAAAGACTGCTTGTCAATCATGATGGATTCACAGGCCATGAAAACAATATAAGCCCCCCCTGCCGTATTGCCCCCCGTGCTGATGGTGACCTGGCGAAGTCCCATGGCAGACATCCTTGCCATATTATAAAAGATAGACCCAAAATGCTGGTCATCAGGGAAGACATCAGCCTGCATGGGAAGGAAAACGCCTCCTGAATCAGCTATATAAAGGCAGTTGAGCCCGTTTTTTTCAGCAATGGCCTGGGCTCTCATGTGCTTTTTAAGGGTGATGGGAAAATAGGTGCCTGCCTTGACACGGCTGTCATTGGCCATGATCATGGTCCAGTTGCCATGGACTTTTCCAATGCCCGTGACAATACCTGCACAATGCACATCTTCAACCCCTGGATATCCCATGCCAAACCCTGCTAAAGTGGAGAGTTCAAAAAATTGGGTGGCAGGATCAATCAGGTCTGCGATCAATTCTCTTACAGGCCGTTTGCCTCTTTTGGCAAGGGTGTCTATGGCTTTCTGGCCGCCGGAACAAATCGCCTCCTGTTGACGGTCTTCCAGTTTTTTTTCTTCAGATTTCCAAAAAGTTTTATTATCTGTCATGGGTTTTTTATCTTCCTTTGTAAACGGGTTTTCTCTTTTCTCTAAAAGCAGTCAGGCCTTCAATTCTGTCTTCAGTGGGTATGGTCACCCTGTAGGCATTGGATTCTATGGCAAGCCCTGTGGCAAGGTCGGTTTCAATGCCCTTGTCTATGGCATATTTTGCCATCTCAACGGCAATGGGACCGGTTTCGGCAATCATATCAGCCATTTTCATGCATTCATCCAAAAGGGTTTCAGATGTTGTTACTTTATTAACAAGTCCGATATCAAGGGCTTCTTTTGCATCCACGCGACGTCCTGTAAAAATCAGCTCCTTGGCCTTTGCCACCCCGATGATTCGTGGTAGACGCTGGGTGCCGCCCCCTCCCGGGATGATGGCAAGCCTGGCTTCCGTCAATCCCATGCTGGCGTTTTCAGAGGCAATGCGGATATCTGATGCCAGCGCCACCTCCGTACCGCCGCCAAGGGCGATTCCATTCACGGCAGAAATCACGGGTATGGGAAGATTTTGAATTGAGGTCAGAAGATTTCTAATGGTGATAATAAATTTTTTAACCTCATCCGGGGTTAAGCCTGCCCTTTCCTTTAAATCAGCTCCGGCACAAAAGGATTTTTCTCCGGCACCAGTGATGATCAAGGTTCTGATATCCGTTCTGTATTGAAGGGCATCGATTTCATTTTTAATGGCATATAAGAGGTCAAAATTCAGACAGTTCATAACCTTTGGTCTGTTCATGGTCAGAATGACGGTCTTGTTTTTTTCTTCCTTCAGCAATAAGGGATCGCTGTCGCTGCTTACGCTGCTGTCGCTGCTACCGCTGTTTTTATGGTTTGTGCTCATAGTGTTCTCCTGGGGATTTTTCCCTTTGTATCAGCAGCCAATATGTCGTGAAATCACAATGCGCTGAACTTCCGAAGTTCCTTCACCTATTTCCAGGAGTTTCTGATCCCTGTAAAATCTTTCCACATTTATTCTTTCATGAGACCATATCCGCCATGGATCTGGACTGCATGATCCGCCACCCTGGACATGACTTCAGAACAATAGAGTTTGCCCATGGCAGCCTCTTTTTCATAGGGCCGTTTATTGCTTTTCAGCCAGCAGGCTTTGTATAAAAGATTTCTGGCGCACTCTATTTCCATGGCACTATCGGCCAGCTTGAATGCTATGGCCTGGAATTTTGAAATGGGCTGCCCAAACTGTTTTCTTTCTTTTGCATATTTCAAGGCAAGATCATAGGCTCCCTGGGCGCCGCCAAGCCCCATGGCGCCGATGGAAAGCCTTCCCCCGTCAAGGGTTGCCAGCATCTGATGAAACCCGTCGCCTTTTTTTCCCAGGATATTTTCCCTGGGCACCCGAACATCATCAAAATAGAGTTCTGCTGTGTTGGAAGATCGCCACATCATTTTTTTGTGCATGGGCACAGCTTTAAATCCCGGAGTTCCTGCTTCAACAAGGATACAGGAATATTCAGGTTTGCCATTGTCCCTTGTGCCAGTGATGGCCTGAACAGTAACGCCCATGGTCATGTCACAGGCCGCATTGGTGATGAAGATTTTTGATCCGTTAATGACCCATTCATCTCCATCCAGAACAGCCGTTGTCTTACTGCCGCCGGCATCGGACCCGGCCGTGGGTTCTGTGAGTCCAAATCCCCACAGGCCTTCTCCTGTACAAAGTCTGGGCAGGTATTTTTGTTTTTGCTTTTCCGTCCCAAAATAATAGATCGGGCCTATGCCCAGGGAATTGCCAGCAGCAATGGTAGCGGCCTGGGACCCGTCAATCCTGGCAATTTCTTCAACGCCTATGATGTATGAAATATAATCCATTTCCTGGCCGCCATATTTTTCTGAAACAAACATGCCAAAAAGACCGATTTCTCCCATTTTCCGGGTCAGCTCAGCAGAAAATTCTTCTTTTTCATCAAGCTCTCCTGCAATGGGTGCGATCTCTTTCTGGGCAAACTTTCTGACTTCCTTACGGATCATTTCCTGTTCTTTGGTAAGGTCAAAATCCACCCTGCGCCTCCTTTGTATTATACGTTATTTTGTTTTTGCTTATGGTTTTTAATGCTAAAATCGCTCGACGACTTAATAAAACTGATCGAGCGCTCAGTCTATTTCCAAGATACTATATTTAAAGAGATTATTTTGTCAAATGCTTTTTCGATTGATTGTTAAAATTTCATTGAATATTCGGAATGTCAATCCTGATTTTCATGGTATGTTGATTTTCATGGTAAAAGCATCTTTGTTCTTAAATTTTGAAAGAATATTTTCTTGACAAGCTATTGAATAAATGTAAAAAAACTATGACTGAGCGCTCGTTCAAATTTTATCAACAGCAACCTTAATTATAGGGAAGGGAGCGATCATTTGGGAAGAATTAAAAAATCCAAGATGCTGATAGCTGACGCAGAAGTCCCGACACAAATAAAGAATCCTGAACTGGTTCGGGAAAGACGGCGCCAGATTATCGATTCTACTGTAAAGCTTTTTATTGAACACGGATATCACAAGACCACAACAAGGATGATTGCAAAGGCATCTAATTTTTCCATCGGTTCTTTATACGAATATGTCAGTTCTAAAGAGGATCTCTTATATCTGGTATGCAAAACCATTCATGAGGAAGTCCAGGATGCCGTTGAAAAGGCTTTGCTGAATACGGATAAAGATAAAAAAATACTGGCAGAGGTGATTCGTCAATATTTTTATGTGTGCGATAAGATGGCAGATCATATTCTTCTCATGTACCAGGTGACACAATTTTTACCGGAAAAATGGAAAAAGGATGTTCTTTTGAATGAGTTGAATATTACAGATATTTTTATCAAAGCCTTGTCTTCTTTGTCCGGG
>JAHJDU010000514.1 GCA_018812385.1 Pseudomonadota bacterium | reverse complement strand
GATCCTGATGTCCCCATTGACGAGACAATTGGTGCCATGGCAGATCTCATCCACCAGGGCAAGGTTCGTTATCTTGGGCTTTCAGAAGTCTCTGCGGCAACCCTTAAAAAAGCCTCTGCTATTCATCCGATAACAGCTCTGCAGTCTGAATACTCTTTATGGCAACGGGATGTGGAAAAAACTATTTTGCCCGCATGCCGGGATCTTGATATCTCATTAATCCCTTTCAGTCCTTTGGGCAGGGGATTTTTAACCGGAACCATTAAAAGCCCCCTGGATCTGAAGGAAAATGATTACCGCAGTAATATGCCCCGTTTTGATTCGGAAGCAATGGAAGAAAATTTAAAATTGATAACCACGCTTCAAGAACTGGCTGATGAAATGGAGATTTCCCTTGCACAATTGTCATTGGCATGGCTGTTGGCCCAGAGTGATTCCATTGTCCCCATACCAGGGATGAAGCAACAAAAATATATAGATGAAAATATAAAAGCTGTTGACATGTCATTGACAAAGGAATCTTTAGAACAGATTAATACGATGGAAGTGTCGGTTAAAGGCAGACGGCATAATCAATACAACCTTGAGTTTATAGATGAATAAGGCGTTTGTCTATTTTGGGGCTAACTTTGCTGGTTTTAAAGAGATTTGTAAAATTGTTTTTCAAGTGCTTTTACTTTTATTTTTCTTTGGGGTGATAAAAAAAATCGGTAAAGCGGGTCATCCATCTGGATATTTTTTTGAAGAATATCTTTTTCAAGAAGCGACAAAACTTCAACAGACACATCACAGGAAGGATATCCCTTGTCATCAATGGGAATGGAATTGTTAAGTTTAATTTCAACGATATTGTTGATGTCAACCAGTTTTAAATTTCCCTCAATGGTTAATATCAGATTTCCAAAACCTGCAAGATCAGGAATATATCCCGTATCGCTAATCATCTGCCGGATTTTTTTAACAAAAATGGCTATATTTTTCCGGGCTTTTTCCACCTTGGCCGCAAGTTGGGAATCCGGGCAGGGTGAGGATTTGAACAAGTCCAATAAAAAATTTTTACCACCTAATCCCCAGGGATCCAAAATTTCTCCTTCTATGTATTCCTGGAGGCCGCACAGGACAATCTGACTTTTTCCTGTTCCCGTATAATCAACAATAAACTCTTCAGATTCTGCAATAAAGTCTGGCCCTAAAAATTTTAATAATAGTTGATATTTTTTTATCTCCTGGAAAACTGCTTCTTTGTTTTTAAACCGGTTTCGTAATATCCTTAACATTTTTTTGGGTTTGGCCCTGGGAAACATTCTTATCCCTTCTGTGATTTCTCCGTGTGTCTCTTTGAGGACATCTTCGGCCAAAAGGATTTCAAGAATGTGAGACCTTAAACCGGATCTATAATATTTTCGGAAGATATAGTGACTTGAATCATTTATAAAATTGAGCTTTAACACCTCGCTTTCTGTCAAATAGGCCTGATCTCTTATATCCTGTATTGTATCGTTCATTACTATTTTTTACAGACTATTATATTTATTTACAAGTATTAGGATCGGAAATGAAATTACTTGAACGTAATTGCTTGTCTTTTGGCCCATCTACTGCCTTACATCTAAGGCAGAATACATTAACAAGAAAATACATCCTTCTCAGCCATCTGAAGGTTTCCTTCTGGCAGGCATAAAATTCCATAAGTGACAGGCTCTTTGAAACATGGTAATTAAAAATGATTATAAAACATATTCTTGTTTAAAGGAAAACCATATGGAAGAGTTAAATTGTCAATGGGGTCATGGGATCTTCAAGCGCCTGGCAGCCAATATCCAAATCGTCATCAAAGGCCAGAAAGAGTGCATTCGTTATATTCTTGCCGGACTTGCCAGCAACGGGCATATTCTTTTGGAAGACAATCCTGGAACGGGGAAGACAACCCTTGCCAAGGCATTAGCTAAAAGCATAGATGCAGATTTTAAACGAATTCAGTTTACGCCGGATCTTTTGCCTTCAGATATTCTGGGAGTTTCAATCTTTGATCCGGCCCAAAAGATTTTTAAACTTCACAAAGGGCCTGTGTTTACCAATATTCTTCTGGCAGATGAAATAAACAGGGCATCTCCAAGAACTCAGTCTGCCCTGCTGGAATCCATGGCTGAAAGCCAGGTAACTATTGATGGAAGCATTTTAAATCTGGAAGATCTGTTTTTTGTTATTGCCACCCAGAATCCCGTTGAATCCAGTGGAACCTATCCCCTTCCAGAAGCCCAGATGGATAGATTTGCCATGCAGCTTAACCTGGGATATGTGGCAAGAGAACAGGAAGTGGCAATATTGACGGAGCAGCAGGAAGTCCATCCGATTCACTCCCTCACCCCTTGTGTTACCCTGAAAGATATTTTAAGGCTGCGCCGCATGGTCAACCAGGTGTTTATTGCAAAAGAACTTAAACTCTATATGGTTGACCTTGTTAATAAGACCCGGGAAAAAACCGGGGTCAGCCTTGGTGCAAGCCCGCGAGCAACCATTGCATTAATGAAGACGGCACAGGCTTTGGCAGTTTTTGACAACCAGGCCTTTATAATGGCCGACCATATACAAGAGATTGCCGTTTATGTCATTGCCCACAGGTTGATACTGGATCCCCATTCAACTTTTTCAGGGATGACAGCCAGGTTTGTTGTGGAAGATATTTTAAAATCCATTCCAGTTCCAGTATAAGATTTTTATGCTTGCCCGGTTTTTATATAAATCATACAGCTTGTTTTATCTCGTAAGACAGTGGCGCAAGCGGCATTTTACACCTGCCGGCGGGATGATCATTGCAGCCATTATCATGTCGGGAATATTCGGGTTTAATATTTTAAAAACAAATCTGTACCAGGTTTTGGCATTTGGTGTTTCTATCATGCTGGTTTCTTTAGGGTACAGCCTGTTTGGGTTCAGGCTCAAAGTAACGGTCAATCGTATCCTTCCTGAATATGCAACCCTGGGAGAAAAGGGTATTTATGAAATAGAAATTAAAAATTTATCATCAAAGACACAAAAAGGGCTTATCCTTTATGAAGAGATCCATGATCCCAGGCCTTCTTTTAAGCTTTTGTTATCAAAAAAAGAGCCTTTTGAGCACTTAAGAAATGCCTGGGACAGGAAAACCTTGTATTTTAGATGGCTGTGGCTGATAGAGAAAAACCAGAAGGCCCGGTTTAACCCCATTGAATTGCCGGCTTTACCTGCCGGAGAAACCATCCGGGTGAAAGCCTTGTTTGTCCCAAGGCATAGAGGATATATTAATTTTTCAGGCTGCACTTTTGCAAGGCCCGATGCCATGGGTATTTTCAATCGACTTCACAGGG
>JAHJDU010000513.1 GCA_018812385.1 Pseudomonadota bacterium | reverse complement strand
TGTATCTCCAAGTGGCGAAAGCTGCACCCTGAAACAATACCGGTTCAGGCCAAGGCCTGTGCAAACTATCTTAATGGATATCTGATCAGAAAAGATGCCAATGACAGAGGGTTTGATATTGGACTGAGTGTCGGTACGGATGGATTTGTTGCAGAAGGTTCAATAGAATCCATTTTTATTGTTAAGGATGGCATTCTTAAAACTCCTCCCCTTGGCAGAATACTTGCCAGTATTACCCGGGATTCAATTATTAAAATTGCAAATGCCAATGATATAAAAATTGAAGAAACCATTCTTCAAAAAGAAGACCTGTTCTCGGCTGATGAGATGTTTACCAGCCATACAGGTATTAAAGTGACACCAATAAAAAGATTTGAGGAAAATGAACTCCAGGCTCCCGGATCGGTTACAACTATAATAATGGAACTTATGGATAATACGCTTAATTTTAAAGATAAAAGTTTTTATAGCTGGTTTCAGAAGCTTTATTAATGCATCTATAAAATTATTAAAAAGTTCATATATAAACCAAATATTTCGCATTATGCAACACCCTTTAGGAATGTTTTCAACCGATGGTATGCTTGCGGAAGAAGGAGGGAATCCGCATCCAAGAGCAATTGGAACATATCCCAAAATATTAGGTCATTACGTGAGAGAGGAAGGTATATTATCCCTTCCTGTCATTATCAAAAAAATGACAAATACCCCAGCGAAACAGTTTCCTGTCATATACATTTTTTGCCTTTAGTTTCAGGACTGCTCCAATCCTCATGCCTTCGCTTGCCATTAATTCCAGCATTAACCGGTTTCTGAAGTTGTCAATTTTGAAAATAATTTCATCAACAACATCATGGTCTCCTTAGATTAAAAAATATTGATTTTTTACCTCTTGAAAGGGTGCACAAATTGCTGGCAAAGGTTACGAAGCCTGTGTAAAATACGAATGGTTTTTATTATGCCTTATAATAGGTATCCAGGTATTTTTTCAGGATGTCACTGACAACTCCCCTGGCAGGAAGTGTTGCGGCCATCCCATAAACAGGGGCCATGCCTTTTTTTGTATCTGGTGTTGTTTTTACTTTTTCAACAGCCTGTTTCAAATCGTCAATAAACCTTTGGCAAACCCCTTCACTGGTATGCAGCAGGGTAATAGCGATATGAACACAGGAGGGCTTGTGAAGACCGTTGAGACTCCAGCCTTTCTGGGTCATTTCGTCAAGCACCCTGTAAATGTTAAGCTTTTTTGCGCCAAAAGCAATCACCCACAAGGGTTTTCCAAGAATATAGAGTTCCGGGATCTGGTTAATTCCCTGTTTGATTTTATCTGCAGTATCCATTATTTTCCGGGTGGCATCCATATATCCTTTTTCACCAATGGATAAAAGTGATGCCCAGCAGGCAGCGCTCAATGCGCCGGGTCTGCTTCCGGCAAATGTAGGAGAAAAATAAAGTCCCCCTGGCCAGTCCGTGGCAGTGTAGTACTGGAAATGTCTTAATTCCTCACCGCGATACATGATAACCGAGGTGCCTTTGGCAGCATATCCATATTTATGGGTATCTGCTGATATGGAAGTTACGCCCTTGAGTCTGAAATCAAACAGGGGCACATCAAAGCCTAATTTTTCGGCAAAGGGCAGCACAAAGCCACCAAGACATGCGTCCGTGTGAAAGCCGATATTATGTTCCAATGCAATGGCTGACATTTCTTCTATGGGATCAATCGTACCATGGGGAAAGGATGGTGCAGAACCCACAATGGCAATGGTGTTTTTGTTGACGGCTTTTTTGACCTGGCTGATATCAGCCTGAAAATATTCATTGACCCGAATATGTCGCATTTTGATATTAAAATACTGGCAGGCCTTGTCAAAGGCGGCATGGGCCGTTATTGGAACAATGAGCTCCGGCTTTTTTATGTTTTGTTTAACCCTGGCAAAATCCCTATAGGTTTTCATGGCAAGAAGAATGCTTTCTGTTCCGCCCGAGGTCACCGTGCCGCAGATGGGGTCATCAGTCTTTTTTGACGACAGCATGGAGGCTGTCATTTCAATAATTTCCGCTTCAAACTTGGAGGCACTGGGCCAGAGATCGGAATGTAGCGGATTAATTTGAGATGTGACAGCATAGACCTTGTTTAAGAATTCAATATGCTCCTTATTGCCATGGTATACTGCTCCGGAGACATAACCCTGTTTCCATTTATCTTCTTCCCTTGTGTTCATTTCAAGGATCTGGCCAAGGATATCGTCTCTTTTAAGCGGTATTTGGGGAAGACGGGTGTGGGATTGAAAAGTATCTTTATAGGGTTTTAATGAAGTTTCAAGATCTTTCATTACCCCATTGATCTCAACGTCGATTTTGTTTTTCACATAGGGTATTTTTTTTAGATGCTTTTCCATAAAGCTACCAAGTTTCTGGGGAATAAGATGAAGTAATTTTTCAATCATTTT
This sequence comes from Pseudomonadota bacterium, assembly GCA_018812385.1. Lineage (GTDB taxonomy): Bacteria > Desulfobacterota > Desulfobacteria > Desulfobacterales > Desulfobacteraceae > Desulfobacula. Next base: position 6,401 of record JAHJDU010000513.1, on the reverse strand, counting down.
TATTTGTTTAACCTTTTATATATTTTTTTGTTCTGTTTATAAATGGCCTGAAATTGTTCAAACAATTTTTTATAGAGATTGCGATTTTTTGGATCGGGTTTGAAAATTGAATCATATTCCGTTCTTTCAGGTATTTCATCAAATTTAATATATCCAAGGGCAACAGATCCAATAAGCCCTGCCCCTCTTACATTGGCCTGTATAGGGTTTTTGACCCTTCTGATGGTCCGGTTCAAAATATCGGCGTGAATCTGACACCAGAGATCAGAAGTTGCGCCGCCGCCAATGATGTTGATGTTTTTCATTTTCTTTTTAATCAGTTTTTCAACGTATTTCAGCAGCCATTTGCCATTAAAGGCCACGCCTTCAAACACTGCTCTGACCATATGGGCCCTTGTTGTATTTAAAGACATATTGTGAAATCCCGATCTTATATAGCGGTCTTCAACGGGGGATCTTTCTCCATTCAGCCAGGGGGTGAATATGAGGTTGTCACACCCGGGTGGGATTTTAGCCGCCATTATGTTAAATGCTTTATGCACATCTTTAACTCTTATATCAGGTGTCAGCTCATCTTCCGGATAAATGATATTGTCCCTTAAAAAGTTCAGGGCTTCCCCTGCAATATCCTGCTCATTTACCAGAAGGTATTTGCCAGGGATTGCAGATGGCAGGGCCCCCATATTATGGAAAAGATCTGTTTTCTTGTAAGGCAGGTGGCACAAAAGCCATCCTGAAGTACCCACATAAAGATGACCTGCAAAATCATGAATGGCACCGGAACCAATGGCGGCTGAATGAATATCAGGTGTTCCCATGACCACCCGGGTGGATTCGCTGAGACCAAGTTCCAGGGCTATTTCCTTTTTAACAGGACCGATGATATCTGTGGCCTTTTTCAATTCAGGCAGTTTTTCTTTTGAAATACCGGCCATTTTTATCAGGTCATCGTGATAGCAGATATTGTTGATATCCCTGTTGTCTGTCACCCAGTGCAGGGTAATGGATTCATTGGAGGCATAAAACTTTCCCGTCAGTTTCAGGTTTAAAAAATCCTTTGGTTCTAAGAATTTATAGGTATTTTTATAGATATCGGGAAATGTTTTTTGAATAAAAAGGATGTGGGCAATGGGATCTTTGCCGGATCGAAGAGGGATACCACCTGTAAGCTTCAGCCATTTATAAAGTTTTGAAATATCATACCCTTCGATTTTAATCAGGCCTTTGGTAATTTTTTTTACATGGGCAGCGCCTCTTGCATCCATCCAGGTGATGGCATTCATCAGGTGGTTCCCGGTCTTATCCACGGCCACGGTCCCGGACCACTGGCCTGTACAGCAGATGGCCAGGATATCTTTTACAGGGACAAGATTTTTGGATAAAAGCCTTTTGGCTGCCTTGACAATGGCTCTCCACCAGTCATCCGGGTCCTCTTCAACCCCGCCGTGGGGTAAAAAGATGGTGTCTGTCTTTTCAAATTCATGATCAAGAACATCTCCAAGCATAGAGACAATGGCAACTTTTGGACCTGAAGTACCCAGATCAATGGCAAGAATATACTTAGTATCTGAAGACATTATCACCCCAAATAAACAGTCTATCACGCCTTAACGACCAAAACATAACAGCGATCGATAAAATCAGCAATCTTTAATTTCTATCCTATGAGCTTACCAGTGGTACATTTTCATTTCTGAATTTTACTCATGTTGTTAAGCCTTTTTTATCGTGTAAGAAAAATTATCTTTAATATACACAAGTTTCATAATTTTTCAAAGCTTATCCTATCTCATAAAATGTCCGTAATGCAAGGTATGGTTGATCAGGTGAGATTTAAACTTATCTATTGGTTTTTTCTCCCTGATAACATACCTGTACATCCCCGCCTTTGTTATATCGCCGATGAAAAGGGCGCCGATCAGGCGGGTACCCTCTTTATTGAAAACAATCTTGCGATAGGTTTTGCCGGATGTTTCAATATAGGTCTCAACATCTTTATCCTTTGTATGGACAACACCCATGGAGACAAAGGGTTCATCAGCCACCTGTGTGGCATTCATAATCCCGAAGGTACCTGTATATTGAGTTTTTATGCCTGCCATGTTAAGGCCTGCACAGATCCCCATTTCAACGGCATTTGTCCACAGGGCTGTGACGGTTTTTCCCCCGGAACCTGGATCATAGGTAACTGCAACATCCCCTGCTGTAAAGGTGTCTTTTACACTGCAGGCTGTGTATTTGTCGGCAAAGATTCCCTTGTCTATTTTTATGTCACCTCCTTGAATAAAATCCGTATTAGGAATCACACCCTTACCCACGCATATCATCTGGCAGGGCAGCTCTTTTCCGTTATTCAGCGTGACTGCGCACACACCGTTCACGTCTGTAACAACATCGGTTGCGCTGCACCCGGTCATGATCGTAAGGCCTGCATTGTCCAGGGCTTTTCTGACAAGAAAGGCATCCTCTGGATCCATGAGCTGGGAAAGAACTTCAGGAGAATAGACCACCAGGGTCACCTTTATCTTCTTTTCGAGCAGGGCAAAAGCAGCTTTCAGGTTGAGGATACCGCCGCCAAGCATGACCACATGATCCGTGTTCCGGGATCGCTCTGCCATAGCAACTGCATCATCCACGGTTTTAAGAGAAAACACGCCAGGAGCTTCAAGGCCGGTGATGGTTTCAGGCATATAGGGCCTGGAGCCTGTGGCAAAGAGAATTTTATCGTAGGGCAAGGTTTCATCTGATGCTGTTTTTACGGTTTTATTGGCTGTATCAACGGATTTCACTTGCACATTTGTTCTGACATCAATATCTTTTGAGGTAAAAATACCATTACCGGAAAGCCTAATCTGGGAAACCTCTTTTTTCCCGTTAATAATATAGGGTATCATTGGCCGAAAATAGGGGGCACTTTTTTCATTGGAAAGAACGGTAATTAACCCTTTGCTATCCTTTTTCCGTATGGTGTGGGCTGCTGCCATGCCGGCAGCACTCCCCCCCACAATTACATATTGCGTTCCCATGATATTATGCTCCTTCCTTGGTAACCAGCTCCTTTGATGCGGCTTTGCGCTTATCTTTCGAAAAGTTGTCAACCGTATCATAAACCAGTGCATTTGTGGGGCAGGACGTCACACATGCCGGGACCGCAAGATCAGGGCACCTGTCACAGCGATAGGCCTTGGCAAGGGTTTTATCCCGGCCGATTACCCCATAGGGACAGACCATGACACAGGTCCAGCAGCCAATACATTTATCATTATTGGTAATCACAGAGCCCAGATCAGATCGGGATATGGCACCGCTGATACAGGCATTGACACAGGGGGCATCTTCGCAGTGGCGGCAGAGAACCGGAACCTTGGTGTTTTTGGGCAGCCACTCAACATAGACCCGAGATCTTGGTCTTGGAGTCTGGTGAATGGCTGCAAACAGATTTTTGCTTTGGGAGTGTTCCACTGCACAGGCGATTTTACAGGTATTGCACCCCGTACATATATCTGTTTTTACAAATATTTCTTTTAAATTTGACATAACAGATCCTTTCATTAATTTTATTGTTTTTTTTTAACTTATCTTATTCATGGCCTATTTTTGCCCTAATCAAGTCCCAAACCTCTGCGACGTTCATTTATCGCGGCCAGCAATGTGTCAGCGGCTTTATCAGGGTCGGGTTCAACAATAAAATATCCGCCAGTCAGTTCTTTAACCGTTTGGGTTAAAATCGTTGTAACAAGAGCGCTTCCGGTAACTGGGGGCACGACACCGATATGAGTGGGTAGCCCTGCTGCCACGGCATAAGTGCCGATGGAGATGGCTTTTTCAGATGTAGGTTCCGGGGCAGATGCCACAACGGGAAGCTGATTGATATCAACCCCCAGGTAATTGGCAATGGCAACTGTGATTTCTACGGCTCTTGAATTATCCACACATGATCCCAGGTGAAGGACGGGGGGTAAAGGCCCGCCAAGGCCGTTTGCCTCTCCTATGGCATTGAGCACGGCATAAAGACCGTCTCCGCAGAGTTCCTTTGTTTTTGCAGGATCCATAAAATCATGTCTCATTAAAGAGCCAGCGCCGCAGCCCGTGGCCAGAACCAGGACATTTTCCTTGAGAAGCTTTGCTGCCATCGTTATATAGTTGATATCCTGGGGTATTTTTACATTGTTGCAGCCGGCAAAAAGGCAGACCCCTTTGATGTTGCCGGATTTGATATTATCCACCAGGGGCGCTAAAGGATCATCTGCATTCAGTTTTGAAAGGGCGGCGATGATGGATTCGGTTGAAAAGCCTGCCACAACAGTATTGGTAATATTGGGAATATCTGTTTTTTTATTTTTCCTTGTTTTAAAGACGGCAATAGCCTGTCTTATGGCCTGTCTTGCATTTTCAGATGCGGTTTCATCCCTGACTTCAATGTGCTCAGCCCCGGTAATTTTACAGATATCCATGGTGGTGATAACTTTTGTGCCCATGCATTCTGCAACGTTCGCAACCGATGGCATGATACACTGGTAATCCACGATCATGGCATCCACGGCTCCTGTGAGAAGTGCCATTTCCTGGGACACTGAATGGGTGCATGAGGGGATGCCGTGTCGTTCCATGAGCTCATTTCCCGTACAGCAGATTCCCACAACATTGATCCTGTCGGCTCCGGCCTGTATTGCCTCGTCCTTCATCTCTTCTGCCACCTTTACAATCATTTCGGAAAGAACAGGATTGTGACCGTGAAGGGCAATGTTGACACTCTGAGTTTTAAGGGTGCCAAGATTGGCACTGGTAACAAGAGGGGTCGGGGTTCCAAAAAGAATATCAGCAAGATCAGTTCCCATGTAGCAGCCGGCAAGATCAGCAACGCTGCACCTTAATCCGCCAAGCAGAAGGTTGACCGGGTCTGCATCCACACCATAAAGGGTTCTGTGCATGATTTCTGCGACCTCATGATCAATCCCCTTGGGAACAATGCCCAGATCGGAAAGCACCTTTACCCGGCCAGGAGTGACTACGCCTGCAGCCCACATGACCGGGGTGTCTTTTTCATGGAAATCAGCAAGGGCTGCGAGAGCCACATCCCGTGCGATATCATTATCATCCCTGTCATCAACAGCTATATTAAGACGGGTGGCAACTTTTTTAAGCTTTATTGGATCTTTTATTTTATAATCTTTGGCTTGTCCCTGGGTCATTTTAAAAAGGGTGTGGGCAAGATGTTTAGCGTGCCCTGAATGGGCTGCGGTTCCTGCTGCGATGGCACGGTCTAAGCCTCTTGCCACCATGACATCTGCTGTGGCACCGCAGATACCGGTTTGGGATCCTTCTTCAAATGGATTAATCCGGCAGGGGCCCTGAAGACAATGACGACAGCAGAGCCCTGTTTCGCCAAACCCGCACTGGGGCTGCATCTGTTCATACCTGTCCCAGACGGTTGGGATGTTTTTTTCTTTGGCTTTAGCAAGCATCTGCTGCACAGCCGGGTCTAATGATAAATTTTGAAATTGTTGTTCGCCAGACATTGAATCCTCCTTATAATTTATGGTAAATTTTTCAGAGCTCAAGAGAAACCAGATGAATTAAATTTAAGTACGATTCTAATATATTGGGTCAAACTTACAACAATGATTAAAAAACTATAAAATGAGGATACAAATTAGTCATTTCGAATGGAATTCAGGAATGCTCTCAGATTCATTTTTTTGTTTTTCAGGTTAAATTTTTTACGCAGGTTGGCCCGATAGGTTTCAATGGTAAAGATGGATACACCTAAGAACTCTGCCATCTCCTTTGTTGACCTGCCATGCCGGATGAGATCGGCCACCTGTATTTCCCGTGAGGTAAGGTTACGGTATTTCAACGTCAGGGTCTGGCCAAAAGAGGAGGTTACCTGTTCAAGATTCTTTTTAATGATTGAACAGATAAACCGGTCATTTTTGTTGTTCAATTTGGATGAGAGTTCTTCAAGATATGGTAAGACAAGATTATCAACATTATTTAAGACCTTGTTTTCAATCTCGTTGCCTTGCTCACTGCTTTTTTTCAGTAAAATCTTTAGCGCCACATTTGTTTCAGACAGTTCAGCATTGGCTTTCTTGAGTTCAGCCGTTCTTTGTTCTACTGTTTTTTCAAGAATTGTATGGGCATTTAGCAGGGCTTTTTCATCCATTTTTCTCTTGGTGATGTCCCTGACGATCCCGATGCTGATCCATGACTCATCCACCTTTGTGGCAGACAGGGACAGACTTATGGGGAATTCAGACCCGTCTCTTTTAATGGCTGTCAATTCTAAGAGCTTTCCGATAAGCGGGCCCTCGCCCGTCTGTTTAAACTTTTCAAACCCTTTTTTATACGATGCGTGGTATTTCCCCGGTGCAACGATCAGGTGAAGGTCCTTGTCCATG
>JAHJDU010000512.1 GCA_018812385.1 Pseudomonadota bacterium | reverse complement strand
GGGCGGAACTGAGCTTGGCAAAAAAGCAAAAGAATACATTGATAAAGGAGATCTGGTTCCTGATGAAATTACCATCCCAATGGTTCTTGACAGGATAAAACAGGATGACTGCAAAAACGGATGGCTTCTGGACGGTTTCCCCAGAAATAAAGTTCAGGCTGAAAAACTTCATGCCTCTTTGGAAGAAGCTGGTATCAAACTCAATTATGTTATTGAAATGCTTCTTGACAGAGAAATTGCAAAAAACAGAATCATGGGCCGACGTCTTTGCGTAAATGATAACAACCACCCAAACAATATTTTTATTGATGCCATTAAACCAGATGGAGACAAGTGCAGGGTTTGCGGCGGAGCATTGACCAAACGAGATGATGATCAGGATGAAACTGCCATTAATAAACGTCATTCCATCTACTATGACACTGAAACAGGCACACTTGCTTCTTCCTACTATTTCAGAGATCTGGCAGAAAAAGACGATTCTATAAAATATATTACACTGGCAGGTGAAAAAGATCTTAAATCTGTAACTAATGAGTTGATTTCCAAAATCTAAGACCTGTTGGTTTGATTTCAAATTTTAAAGCCTTTCTATTTTCAATTCCGGGTGGGAAGGCTTTATTTTTTCCTTGCTTTTAAAGCGTTTGTTTGCTACAAAGTTTGGTTATAAATATCTTGATATTTAAATACACTATGAAAGGGGCGATGTTTTTTGAAGGAAATTACAGTCACGGTTATTGATAACGATGTTGAAAGAGCATTAAGAATATTGAAGAAAAAAATCCAGAATGATGGCCTCTTCAAACGTCTTAAAGTGATAAAAAATTTTGAGAAACCATGTCAGTTAAGACGACGTAAGATGAGAGAAGCAATGAGAAGACAAAGAATTGCTGCCTCAAGATCACGCAGAAGAAATAGCTAAACCATTAAAATTCACCCGGTATAAATTATTTATTAAATGATTCATACCGGGTTTTTTATTGTAAAAAATGAAAAAAAATGCCTACCAAAAGTGTCTTGATAAAATTTACAAACTTGGCCGTTTCGGCATTAAGCTTGAGCTTGACACCATATTAAATATTTTAAAAATTTTAAACAACCCCCAGAAAAATTATCGTCTGGTTCATGTGGCCGGCACCAATGGCAAGGGGTCTACTGCCACATATATCGCATCAATCTTACAAAAAGCCGGATTTAAAACAGGACTTTATACCTCACCCCATCTGGTTAAATTTAATGAACGGATCTCAATTAACGGCAAACAAATTTCAAACGACCAGATTGTGGCCGTCTATGAAGCGGTTCATGCAGCAGATATTGGGAAAAGAAAAGCCACTTTTTTCGAGATTGCAACAGCCATGGGATTTTACCATTTTTCAAAAGAAAACGTGGACTGGGCTGTTATTGAAACGGGCATGGGAGGTAGGTTTGATGCTACAAATGTCATAAACCCCCAGGTGAGTGTTATTACCAATTTGTCCTTGGAACATACAGAATATCTGGGAAAAACCATTAAAGATCTGGCAAAAGAAAAAGGCGGCATCATCAAACAGAGTACGCCTGTTGTCATCGGAGTGTCTCAGCCTTCCGGGCTTGACGTCATCAAACAGCTTGCAAAAGAAAAATCCTCTGATCTCTTTATCTATAAAAAAGATTTTTCCACTAGAAAAAATCCAAACCAAAACACCTATACATACACTGGATTGAACAAAACCTTTCATCGTCTGGTAAAGCCCTTGCCCGGAGATCACCAGAAAGAAAACTTAAGTCTTGCCCTTGCCGCCTGTGAACTGATTTTTGAAAAATTAAAAAAGACTGATAAAAAATACGATTTTAACGAAACCCTTGTTCAAGAGGGACTTTTACTTGCCAAATGGCCGGGAAGGCTTGAGTATGTCAGGCAAAACCCCCTGGTAATTATTGATGGTGCGCACAACCTTATGGCCGCCAGGATGCTTGGCAAATATTTATCCTCAACCTTGAAAAACAGAAGACTGACACTTGTCATTGGCATCCTTGATGACAAACCCTATGAAAAAATGCTTAAAAGCCTTGTTCCCTGTGCTCAACATATTATTATAACAAAGGCAAAAATCAACAGAAGCCTTGACACCTCAGTATTAAAAGAGGCTGCCCAAAGATTTACCCCATGCCCAGTCACTATTATTGAAGATGTAAAAGAGGCTGTAACCCATGCCATTGACACTTCAAATGCAGAGGATGCGATTTGTATTGCCGGATCACTCTATGTTGCCGGAGAAGCCAAAGAAAAATTTGAAAATGAACTTGAACATTAGTCATGGTTCAAGTATTATATGATTTTCGCGCTCGTAGTCCAGTGGATAAGACGTCAGCCTCCGAAGCTGAAGATCGCCGGTTCGATTCCAGCCGGGCGCACCAAACACATTCATGAATTCATCACTTAAAATAGGCCTTATCAGCTATCGAAGTAACCCCCACTGCGGGGGCCAGGGTGTCTATATCAGGCACTTAAGCCATGCCCTTGCCGACCTTGGCCATGAGGTCGAGGTCATTGCAGGGCCGCCTGATCCATTATTAAATAACCGGTTAAATAATAATGTGACACTTACCATGCTTAAAACACTGGATCTTTATAATCCCGAAGACCTTTTCAGAACCCCAACCTTAAATGAACTTGCTGATCCCATTAACCTGATTGAATGGCTGGATGTCTCCTTAATGGGCTACCCAGAACCCATGACCTTTGGAATGAGGGTGAAAAAACACCTTAAAGAAACAAAAAAGGAATATGATATCATCCATGACAATCAGTGCCTGTCTTATGGTATTTTGTCCCTGGCAAAAAAAATGCCTGTCACGGCAACCATTCATCATCCCATTACAGTGGACAGAAGGCTTGCTGTCCAAAGTACAAAATCTTTTCTAAAAAAGGTCAAGGCCTTAAGATGGTATTCATTTATCAGCATGCAAAAAAAAGTGGCAAAAAAACTGTCCTGTATCATAACTGTTTCCGAAAGCAGCAAAAAAGATATTGCAAAAGAATTCAACATTCCTGAGTCAAAATTTAAAACCATTCCCATTGGCATTGATACAAATAATTTTTATCCCATGGACATAGTCAAAAAACAGCCCAACCGCATCATTGTAACAAATAGTGCCGACACTCCCCTAAAAGGACTCTATCATCTTCTTTTTGCCATAAAAGGAGTCCTGAAAATAAGGCCCGTCAAGCTGGTTGTAATCGGCAGCCCCAAAAAAAATGGAGGCATTGAAAACCTGATTAAAAAACTTGGGATAGGACAATACATTAAATTCACGGGTCGAATTGACCATGAGCAATTTGTCCGGGAGTATGCCAAATCAAGTATTGCAGTTGTGCCATCTTTATATGAAGGATTTGGCCTTCCCGTGGGAGAAGCCATGGCCTGTCGAATACCTGTGATATGTACCACAGGCGGTGCATTGCCTGAAGTTGCCGGAGATGCGGCAAAGCTTGTGCCGCCGGCAAATGCAAAGGCTCTGGAAAAAGCCATTTTGGAATTGCTGGATGACCCTTCCCAGCGCGAAGCCCTTGCCCAGAAAGGATATCAGCGCGTATTAAAAGAGTTCACCTGGGAGAAAACCGCCATCAGGACCGTTGAAGCTTATAGAGAGATTATCAATGATTACCATTGATTTTAGAAAGCTTGATATTCTTCCTGAAGACAGAATCCTTGACATCGGATGTGGTGAAGGCCGGCATACCATAAAGGCCTGCCAACAAAATGGCACCATATGCATTGGAGCGGATTTTATTTTTAAAAACCTTATTGAAACTAAAAAAAAAATAGAATTTCATCAGGCACTAAATGATCTTAGCTGCAAAAGCGTTGATCTTTCCTGTATGGATGTGACAAAGCTGCCCTTTAAAAACAGAAGTTTTGATTCAGTTATATGTTCTGAAGTTCTGGAACATATCCTGGATGATGCAAGGGCCATATCTGAGCTTGTCAGGATTTTAAAGTCCAAAAAAATTCTTGCTGTCAGTGTCCCTAGATTCTGGCCGGAGAAAATCTGCTGGCTTTTATCAGATGAGTATTTTAACGCCAATATGGGACATTTAAGAATCTACAAAAAAAAATCTTTGATTAAAACAATTGAATCTTTTGGGGTAAAGCATTATGCATCCCATTATGCCCACAGTATCCATGCCCCTTTCTGGTGGCTCAAATGCTTTGTCGGACCCGACAGGACAGATTCAAAGCCTGTGAATCTTTATCACAGACTACTTGTCTGGGATTTAATGAAAAAACCAAAAATAACAGCCATCATTGATAAATTGCTGAACCCTGTCCTTGGAAAAAGCCTGGTTCTCTATTTTAAAAAATTGTAAAGTTTGATAGATTGAATTTATATTTTTTAATGTTAATGGAGATCAACAATGAATCGACTGTTTTTTCTTTTCCTGGTTTTTTTTGCCCTGTCCCTGATTCAATCCTGCGCCACAACACATAAAACAATGATGAGAAAAGATCCTTTAATCGGAAAAATCATTAACACCAAATCAAATCAAGCCATAGATTTTGAATCCCTGATAAAAAATATCAGCACCTATGATGTAATCTATCTTTCTGAAAAACATGACAACCCTGAGCATCACCATATACAGAAAAGAGTCATCCTTGGATTGATTGAAAAAGGATTAACCCCAACCCTTGGATTTGAATTTTTTTCCCTGGAAGACACACCTGATCTGCTAAATTTTGTTGACTCCGGAAAAGTGACCCATACAAAAAAAACAGAAAAAATTATTGAAATTGATCTGAGGAAAAAACTGAGATGGGACACCCAGTCAGATAAAATGTGGAATTATTATTATGATCTCCTAAACCTTGCTAAAAAAGAAAAACTCCAGGTGGCAGGGATTGATCTGCCAGGCACATTGAAAAAAAGAATTACACGAAAAGGAATAACCGGAATCAGTCCCATTGAAAAAGAGCAGGTCTTTACAACACAATTATCTGATGAGACATACAAAGACTACATGTTTTCCATTTTCAAAGCCGTTCACTGCGGCATGGGTAATGAAAAAATGCAATCAAGGCTGTATGATACCTGGGTGGCAAGAAATGACAAAATGGCATTATCCATCACCCGGCTTTATCAACATTACAAAGGACCCATTGTCATCATTATTGGCGGCGGGCATACCGAGTATGGCCTTGGGGTGATTGACAGGGTTACCGCAGTTGATAAGACCATTAAACAGGTCAACGTAGCTTTAAGGGAAATCAGTATAGAACCATCAGACTTATTGGAATATGTCCTTCCCCTGGAGCTTGCTGGATTTGAAAAAGTTTCCCCGGCAGATTTTCTCTGGTTTACCCAGAGAGTTTCCTATGCTGACCCGTGTGAAGAATTCAAAAAATCTTTACAAAAAATGAAAAAAAAATCAGATGAATTATAATTTCAAATCGCTCGTACTTTTTCTAACAATATTATATACAAAAATGAGGTCGTACTTGGTTTGTCTTACTTTTTTAAAAGAGACAATGCAATATCGGGCCGGTTTGTAGTAATCCCATCGACACCTGTTTTAATAAGTTCCATCATATCTGATTTAGAATCAGGTGTCCAAACAATTACCTTAACTCCTATAGCATGAGCTTGTTCTACTATATTTGAAGTTATTTTTTTATTATGGCCAATTGAATGCTTGTAATTCGTAGTCCAGTAAGTTCCACCTGCAGATTTTACGGCTGTTGGTATTGAATCAAATTGATCAATATCTATTCCAGCCATCCAAGGAGAAGCTCCGGGTTTATCCTTTTGAATGGTGTCAAAATTATTTTTTGCAATTGTGACATAACCTGTCGGCACTTGGGGCATGATAGTCTGAAAATACGATAATATCTTCCAATCAAAAGATATAATAGTTACTCTTTCTGAGATATTTTCATCTTTGATTATCTTTGCAACTACGTTTGAAATTTCTTCAGGTGACTTTGTCTCTTCTGGCTTTAAAGGAGAAAACTTAAGTTCAATGAATAAATGCGTTTTGTCGTCTGTTCTTTTTACCAACTGAATCACATCACGCAGGGTCGGGATACGTTCCCCTTCTGCAGTTTTTTGACTTGGATACTTTTCAGCATATTTTGTCAAACGGTTCAGCTTTCCAACATCATAAGATTGAACTTCTGAAAGTGTTAAATCTTTAATAAGGTGTCTTATTTTTATCCAGTTTCCGTTAGCATCTCTGGTGATTGCAGGGTTTAATCCGGAATCGTGGTATACAACCGCCTCATTGTCAGATGTAAGGCAGATATCCAATTCGATGGCATCAACTCCTATTTCCATAGCTTTTTTAAATCCTGCCAACGTATTTTCCGGCAAGAGTCCGGCCGCCCCTCTATGACCAATGATGTTTAGATCGTAAGCTATAGCACTAATAGTTGTAATAAATAAGAAAATGAAAGAAAATATAAAGAATATTATTATGCTTAGTCTTTTGGTTTTCTTTCGTTTTATGTCCATAGTTCCTCCCATGAAACATTCTTTTTTATAAAGGTATCGTTTTCTAACAGCAGTATAACAAATAGAAACCGGATCATAAAAATATTCATCTCCTATCTCTCTATACGTTTTCCACTTTCCTTATCAAAAAAATGCAGATTTTTCGAGGAAACAATAAGGTCTAAAACTGTGTTTCTTTTAAAATGATGCACTGCAGGGAGACGAAGGGTTAACAGGGTTTTATCTTCTCCAAAATGACCATAGACCAGCGTGTCTGCTCCAAGTATTTCAATGTGGTCAATAGTTAAATGCATCATAGCCTTTTTTGATTCTGCAAGAATAAAATGCTCAGGTCTAATCCCCAGGATAATCTCTTGGCCGCCTTGATTGGGAACGTCTCCATTTTGAATGAAAAAACTGATACCCCCACGCAGTTCAACCTGTTTTCCATCAGCGCTCAATCTAGCTGCCAGAAAATTCATGGCCGGCGAACCGATAAACCCTGCTACAAACCTTGTGGCAGGGTTTTCATAAATTTCTAAAGGTGTGCCTATTTGTACTGCATAACCATTGTCCATGACAATCATCCGGTCCCCAAGCGTCATTGCCTCTATCTGGTCATGGGTAACATAGATACTCGTAATATTCAAATTTTCCTGGAGCTTCCTTATTTCAAGCCGCATCTGTACACGAAGTTTTGCATCAAGATTGCTTAAGGGTTCATCAAAAAGAAAGATTTTGGGTTCCCGGACAATACACCGCCCCATTGCAACACGCTGACGTTGACCACCTGAAAGCTGTCTGGGCTTACGGTCCAGAAGCTCTGTAATTTCCAGGATTTTTGCAGCGTCAAATACCCTTTTTTTAATTTCAGCCTTTGGCATTTTCCTGATCTTGAGCCCATATGCCATATTTTTAAAGACAGTCATATGGGGATAGAGAGCATAATTTTGGAATACCATGGCTATATCTCTCTCAGCCGGCTCTAAATTATTCACCACTGCACCATTAATGGAAATATCCCCTTTTGTTATAACCTCAAGTCCAGCAACCATTCTGAGCAAGGTGGATTTTCCACAACCTGAGGGGCCTAAAATAACAATAAATTCTCCATCTTTAATATCACAGCTTATGCCGTGGATCACCTCGGTTTTTCCAAAACTTTTATAAACGTTTTTTAAGCTCACATCTGCCATAATAACTTCCTTATTTTTCGGTCTCAGTCATCCCTTTAACAAACTGTTTCTGCATAAAAATAACGATAAGAACTGGAGGAATCATAGCCAATATGGTAGAGGCCATGATAATTTGCCATTCTGCCTGGCCTTCGCCTACATCCAGCATCCGTTTAATTCCTATTAAAAGAGTATAATAATTTTCATCCGTTGTAATCAATAATGGCCACAGATACTGATTCCACCCATAAATAAATAGGATTACAAATAAGGCGGCAATAGAGGTACGGGACATGGGTAAAAGAATATCAAAAAAGAAGCGGATCGGTCCTCCGCCATCAATCTTTACTGCCTCACACAATTCATCCGGTATAGTCATAAAAAATTGACGAAAAAGAAAAGTGGCCGTAGCCGAAGCAATCAAGGGAAAAATCAGGCCGGAATAAGAATCAAGCAGTTTCAAATCCGCTGCAACCTTGTAAGTTGGCAAAATTCTAACCTCCACTGGCAACATTAATGTTATAAAAATGAGCCAGAAAAAAAACATGCGGAAACGAAATTTGAAATAGACAATTGCATAAGCAGCTAACAGTGCAATAATAATTTTACCAAAGGTTATGCCAAGGGCCATTATAAGGCTGTTTAGCATCATTGTTCCAACTGTTGCTCCCACATCCCTTGGACCCACACTTAGAGCGCTCTTGTAATTTTCTACCAGATGAGTTCCTGGTAAAAGAGAAAAATTTGATGTTATTTCATCAAGCGAGTGAGATGAGGCGACAAATGTCACATAAATGGGAATGACAAGAAGCAGCATCCCGCAAATTAGAATCGCATGGGTTAAAAAAGTTAACCAGGGCCTGTGTTCAACCATAATAACTCCTTAGTAGTAAACCTTTCTCTCTATATAACGAAATTGAACCACAGTAAGAGAGATAACAATAATCATCAATACTACGGATTGAGCAGCAGAACTACCTAAATCAAGGCTGAGAAAGCCATCATGGTATACTTTAAAAACCATGATATTTGTTGCATAATTTGGTCCGCCACCAGTGATCACATGGATCACACCAAAGGTATCGAAAAAAGCATAAACAACATTCATTACAATTAAAAAGAAAGTCGTCGGAGACAATAGAGGAAAGGTTATCGTCCAGAATCGTTTTAAAGGTGAAGCACCATCAATTGCAGCTGCTTCTATAAAAGGCTTGGGGATTGACTGTAGCCCGGCCAGAAAAAATAAAAAATTATAGGAGATTTCCCGCCAGGCCGCTGTAATGATCACAAGAAACATTGCCTGCCCCCCATTCAGGCTGTGGTTCCAGTCATATCCATAGATTTTCAAATAAATGGCGACAATCCCTACAGTTGGATTAAAAAGAAAATACCACAATACTCCAGCTACAGCAGGGGCCACGGCATAAGGCCATATGATTAGAGTTTTATACGTTGTAGCACCCTTAATAACACGGTCAGCCATGGTCGCTAAGAGTAGAGAAACAGACATGGCAATGGCTGCAACAAAAAAACTGAAAATTATGGTTACATATATGGAGTTAAGATAGATCTCATCAGTAAAGATATAAGCAAAATTATCTAAACCGACAAATTTACTTGAAAGCCCAAAGGCATCTTCCTGCAGGACAGATTGATATATTGCCTGGGATGCTGGCCAGATAAAAAAAACAAGGGTTATGATAATTTGCGGTGCGATCAAAAAATAGGGAAAAAATTTATGCTTGAAGACTACTCGCTTTTCCATGGGAAGTCCTTTAGAAATATCGAGAGATGGCTGAACTTACCCATAAAAAATGAGTAAGTTCAGCCCTGATCATTTATCGCTAATTATTTGCCTTTTCAAATTTACGCAGCAACTTGTTTCCTTCCTTGACTGCGTTGTCCAGACCCTGCTGGGCAGTTTTCTCGCCAACAAAAATGGCCTCTAATTCGCTATAAACTACATCGCGCATTTGAACAAAGTTACCAAATCTTACACCCTTGGAATTGCTTGTAGGTTTATTTAACGTCATCTGCTTTAACGCAGTTTCCATCCCAGGTATTTTCTCATAAACACCCTGCCCCTTAGTCAGATAGTATGCATCAGTGGTGATTGGCAGATATCCCGTGAATTGATGCCAGTCAGCCTGAACAGCAGGGGATGAGAGATAGGTAAAAAACGTGGCAACTCCTGTGTATGCTTCTGGTGAATGTCCTGCCATCACCCAGAGACTTGCCCCTCCAATGATAGTGTTTTGAGGAGCACCGGGCACATCCGGCCAATAGGGGAGCATACTGGTTCTGAACTCAAACTCGCATGTTTTCTTAAACCCTGCATAGCCTGCTGAGGATTCCGTGTACATGGCCACTTCTCCGGAAGAAAACTTGGCATTTCCCAGGTTACGTCGCCCACCATATACAAAAATCTTTTCCTTTTGCCAATCAGCCAATTGTTGAATATGCTTTACATGCAAAGGACTATTAAAAATAAATTCCGTATCCAGCCCGGCAAAGCCGTTTTCTTTTGTGCCGATTGGGACATTATGCCATGCGCTGAAGTTTTCCAATTGGATCCAGGATATCCAGGCAGTTGAGAAACCGGAATAGCCGGCTTCAACCAGTTTTTTTGAATAATCTGCCACCTCTGGCCAGGTTTTTGGCGGTTTGTCCGGATCAAGCCCTGCCTTTTTAAAGGCATCCACATTATAGTAGAGGATAGGTGTTGAGCTGTTAAATGGCATGGACAGCATCTTCCCCTCACTGGTTGTGTAGTAACTGGTAACTGTAGACAGATAAACGTTTGGATCAAACGGAAGCCCTGATTCACCCATTACCTCATAAACAGGCTTGACAGCTCCCTTTGCAGCCATCATAGTTGCGGTTCCCACCTCAAACACCTGAAGGATGTGTGGTGGATTTTTTGAACGAAAGGCAGCAATTCCAGCCGTCATTGTATCTGCATAGTTTCCCTTATATGTTGCAACCACTTTATACTTGTTCTGCAAATTGTTAAAATCTTCGGCTATGGCATTCACCTTTTCTCCAAGCCGTCCACCATGGGCATGCCACCAGTTTATCTCAGTAATCGCCTGGGCAGTCGTCACTGAAAAACCAAGAACAAAAACCGCAATTATTAAAAACAATCTATACCTTTTCATTTTCCCCTCCCCTCTAACTAAACAACCACCGGCTTTAAGCCGG
>JAHJDU010000511.1 GCA_018812385.1 Pseudomonadota bacterium | reverse complement strand
TTTGATGATTCAAAATGAGTACCCTATTATTTATGATGCTGTTTCCAATATCGGGTCTTTACAGGTCAGAAATATGGGAACTATCGGCGGGAACCTGATCAATGCCGTACCATCGGCCGATGGTGCGATTCCTCTGATTGCCCTGGACGGTGTGGCTCTTCTTCACGGCCCTGATGGTGAGCGGTCTGTAGAAGTAAAGGATCTGTTTATTGAACCCTATAAAACCATTTTAAAACCCGGAGAGATCCTGAAAAAAATCACGATTCCGCCCCAGGCCCTCCATACGGGCAGTGCCTATATCAAATTCGGCCGCAGAGCTGCCATGGAGCTGCCCTTGATCGGTATTGGGGTTCTCTTAACCCTGGATCAGATCCAGGGAACCTGTAATAAGGCAAGGATCTGCTTAGGCGTTGCAGCCCCTACTCCCATGAGAGCCTTTGATGCGGAAAAACTTCTTATGGGAGAAAAAATCAACGAAGAGATCCTGATCAAAGCCGGCAAGATCGCTGCAGATGAATCCAAAGTCAGGGACAGTGTCAGAGGGAAAGCCTGGCACAGGAAGGAAATGATCCGGGTCCATGTAAAAAGAATGGGCCTTAAATGCATAGAGTTAATAAATGCCGGCAATTAATAAACCATGAAGGAAACTTTACCCATGACAACAAACATATCTTTTATATTAAATGGTGACGAGATCTCTTATGATATCAAGGACCACTGGACCCTGTTACACCTTTTAAGGGAAGAAATGGGAATGATTGGAACAAAAGAGGGATGCGGCAATGGTGAATGCGGTGCCTGCACTGTTATTGTTGATAAGCTTGCTGTAAATTCCTGCCTGTATCTGGCAGTAGACGTGGCCGGGGCAACCATAGAAACCATTGAGGGCCTTGCCTCTGCCGATGGAACCCTGCATCCGATCCAGCAGTCCTTTGTGGACAACGGCGGAATCCAGTGCGGGTTTTGTTCACCCGGCATGATCATGTCTTCCAAGGCTTTGCTGGATGAAAACCCCGATGCCAATCATGAAGAGATCAAACATGCCCTTGCCGGAAATATCTGCAGGTGCACAGGGTATGTGCAGATTTTTGAATCCGTTGAGGCGGCAAAAAGACCGGCTGCAGAAAATCAGGGAGGGAAAAATGAGTAACCATAATAGCAAGTTCAGCAGCGCATTTAGCGTGGTCGGAAAACGAATCCCCAAACTGGATGCAGCCCAGAAGGCCATGGGCAGGGCCGAATATATTCAGGACATCAAAATGCCTGGCATGCTCTATGGGAAAATCCTTTACAGCAAATATGCCCATGCAAACATTATTAAAATAGACACCTCAAAAGCCAAGGCATTGCCCGGGGTACATGCCGTTCTCACGGGTGAGGACGTACCAAAAAAAATGAAAATGGGATTTTACAAGGACAATCCCCCCATAAAAAAAGGCAAGGTCTGTTCGTTCAGGGATGAAGTGGCTGCTGTTGCTGCTACAAGTCCTGAAATAGCGAAAAAAGCGCTTGATCTCATTGAGATTGAGTATAAAGAGCTTCAAGGAATCTTTGATCCTGAAAAAGCCATGGAAAAGGATTCTCCTCTGGTTCATGAATACCATAAATCCAATGTTCTCAATCTGCCCTGGAACCTGCATTACGGGGATGTGGAAAAGGCTGAAAAAGAAGCTGCCTTTGTGGTTGAAGACCGGTTTACCACCACATGGGTCACCCATTGCTGCATGGGTACCAGCGGTGCACTTGCACTCTTTGATGCGTCAGACAACCTGACCATATATACCAATACACAAATCCCTTCTCTTGCCCAGAAGGATTTCTTAGAAGCACTGAAAGCCATGGGCCTTGAAAACAAACGGGCAAGAGTCATCAAACCCATTATCGGCGGCGGTTTCGGCAGCAAGCTGGATACCTATGCCTACGAACATATTGCCATTCTTCTGGCCCACAAGTGCAGAAAACCCGTTAAGATCACCTTTGACAGGGTGGAAGAATTCAAGGCAACTTCAACCCGGCAGCCTGCCATAATTGATATCAAACAGGGCTGTGACAAGAATGGCAAGCTGTTGTTCAGAGATATCAAAATGATCCTGGATAATGGAGCATATACTTCCTGGGGAGCCACCACGCCTTCGGTCATGATGATGCCCATAACATCTCTTTACAGAGTTGAAAATGTCAGGTACGATGCAAAATGTGTTTATACTAATAATACCTATTCCCAGGCCATGAGAGGATATGGGAATCCCCAGGCCACCTTTGCCATTGAAAGCAGTATGGACATGCTGGCGGAAAAGGCAGGAATTGACCGCATTGAAATCAGGAGAATCAACCGTAACCAGCCAGGGGATGTGACCCCCCAGGGACTTAAAATTACCACCTGCGGTCTTGCTGAATGTATTGATGAAGTTGAAAAAGAATTGATAAAAGACAATATCAAAGAAAAAGGGATCGGTATCGGCATTGCCTCCCTGATTCATGTGGGCGGCGGGGCCAGGATTTATAAATCCGACGGATGCGGTGCTATTTTAAAAATGGATGATTACGGCAAAGTAAATATTTTCACGGGCGGTACAGACATGGGCCAGGGCCTTGACAATATCACGGCCCAGATTGTAGCAGAAGAGCTTGGACTTTTTGTTGAAGACATTAATGTGATCCATTCTGATACAGATATATGCCCCTGGGATGTGGGTGCCCATGCCAGCCGGAGTACCTTTGTGGCAGGAAATGCAGCTCTCGGGGCTGCTAAAAAAATAAAAGAGAAACTTCTCGAATTTGGTTCGAAAATACTGAATGCGCCGGCTGATGATCTTGTTTTGAAAGACCGGTTAATATTTGTCCCAAATGATCCTGGCTCGAAGAGATGCGAAGCATCAAAAAGCATGTCCATAGACAAGCTTTTAAGGAAAGCTCATTTTTCACCTGGCGGAACCATGCTCATGGCTGATTATTTTTATGATCCTGCCAACGAAAACATGGACAAAGAGTTTAAAGGGAATATGTCTATGACATATTCCTTTGGGGTCCACGGGGTAAAAGTCAGGGTGGATGAGGAAACCGGCAAGGTAGAGGTGCTTGAATATGTGGCAGCCCATGATGTGGGCCGAGCCATCAATCCTTTGCTACTTGAAGGCCAGGTCTATGGCGGTGTGGTCATGGGGCTCGGGTATGCCCTGACT
>JAHJDU010000510.1 GCA_018812385.1 Pseudomonadota bacterium | reverse complement strand
GATTAACCTCTGTGTTTGTGCCCTGATTACAATTATTATTCTCTTATTAACAAGACTGACAATTTCTTCCTACCAAAAAAAGCTGGAAAAAATAGCATTGACAGATAAATTGACAGGGATATACAACCGCCAGGCATTTGATCTTGTCATTCATCCGATCCTAAAGGACATCCACAGGAAAAAATTTGCTTTGTCTCTCATTTTATTTGATATTGATCATTTTAAAAAAGTTAATGATGAGTTTGGACATATGGCAGGAGATGAAGCACTTAAGCATATTGTACAACTCTGCCTGGATACCATAAGAGAATCAGACGTTTTATGCAGGTGGGGCGGTGAAGAATTTTTAATCCTTTTAAAAGAGTGCAGCCTTGAAGATGCATATGAAATTTCAGAAAAAATCCGGGAAACAATACAAAACACCCCACTAGTTTATAAGGGAAAAGAAATTTTCTCAACCATAAGTCTTGGTGTCTGCCGGTATCATCTACCTGAAAAAGAAGACAGCTTTATTGCCAGGGCTGATAATCTTCTTTATAAAGCAAAACAAAACGGCAGGAACAGGACTGAAATAGAGCCTTCCTAAAAAGGCTCCACCAGGTTTTTAAAGACCAGGTCTAATCGTAACTTTTACGGGTAGCCTCATCACTCATGGTCGGCGCAATCCGTGGTTTCCATTCAGATGCCTCCCATGTCCCGAGAGAAGAATGCATATCAAGATATTTTTTCGGTATCGGATGGGTGCCGATAACGACCTCGACCCCATAGCGTTTCTCAAGAAAAGCCTTGACAGATAATTATGCCGATCTTTGTCTTTGAATTCATCTCAATTCCTTTTGCTTCTCAATTGGTATATTTTCATAGCATTCCAAAAAATTATTTGGATTCACTACCATAAAACCACAGAATCTGTCCATGACTATTCCACAAGGCTTCCATGGGAATAATGTAGCGTTACCGTTCATATAATTAACGTTCCTTTTTTTACATATAGAAGAATTATTTTTTGAAATTAATTTGCTTTGAACAACAATATATATTACTGTGATTTTGGGTATAAGAATTTTAAAGGAGGGTCAACTTTGTCTCCAATCAAGTCGAATTGGAGATTTATTTTTTTGATTTTGCTTTTTCCTATATAATTGAATAAAAAGTTTTTGCAAACCTACTAAAGGGTTTTGAAACCGTCCAAAATCTGAAAGAGTTATAATGTCACGATCATCTTTCGAACAATTTTTTTGTTTTTTTCTTGCTCAAATCGTTTGATCTATCACCTGATTGTGTTTTAGCCTTTTATGATCTCATCTTAGAGACGAGGTCGAGTATATGTGTTTGGCAGTTCCATCTAAGGCTGTTGAGATCAATGGCCAACTTACCAGAGTGGATGGGGATGAAGTGATCCGAGAGGCCAGCATCATGCTTCTGGAAGAAGTAAAGATCGGGGATTATGTTATTGTCCATGCCGGATTTACAATAAATATCCTTCATGAAGCGGCAGCCCACCAGACCCCGGCCGATATGCCCAGCATCATTGTGATAGAAGCAGATCAGGACAATTCTTTGGCTTGAGTCATTGTCAGGTTAAGGTACAGAATTCACAAACAGTTTGCCGTAAAAAGAAGAAATCCAAAAAAGGGACAAGGCAGATTTATAAAATGAATCGGTGTGGCTCAATCGTTGAGCATATTTCTACAACGCTTTTAAATATTTTCTATGTTCCTCATAAGGGATCATTACATTTTTTTCCAATTTTAATTCTATTCGCTTGAGATAATTGATCATAAAATGTTCTTTAACCGATGTCTCACCTACGATTAGCTTTTCCCAGAGGCTTGTAGCTGCATATGTTGCACCAGCATGTTTATCCAAAAAGGAATAATAAACATCATCCAGTAAAACTATCTCCGGGCCAAAATGCCGGTATCTACCATGGATGAGCGATACGACGGTATACGGCGGAACCAGCGGTACCAGATCCCTTCCATCAACAATTCTGAGAAGGTTTATGTTTTCATACTTCTTTATTCCTTCTTCATTGGTAAATTTTGGCTGTCCAAAGGTAATCGTCCTGACTACATTGAAACCGTCCTCATGGAGAAACAGTTGAAGAATTGCGGCTTCTGCTCCGCCCAGTGAGTGCCCGGTAATATAGGTGTCATACTCTTTGTTAAGGTGTTCCACAGCAGATTCATATGTTTCTGTTGCAGATTCCCAAAATCCCTTATGCATATATATTCCTGTTTTTGTATCTTTGATTTTATTGTATTTTGAATCCTCAAACGCATTTGTGGAATTACTGGTGCCACGAACGGATATATATTGTATTTTCTTTGCATCATCAAATAGAATAAAATATCGTCCCTGAAATTTTTTTAAATCCTTTGCATGAACTCTAAATTTGTCCTTGTATTTGGATACTATTTCCTGGACAGTGTTATAGGAATCTGATGCCATTATCCCGAATTCATGCACCGTTTGAAAGGTGATATCCCCCATATCCTCTTTATTTGTGATTATTTTGAGCTGGTCTATTATTAAAAAACCGATAATGATGAATATAATTAAAAAACCGATAACTATTTTGGGCTTTTTTTTATTTTTTTTCATGGTTACCCTGCCTCCTTACAGATATGGGATAGTTTTAAAGATATGGTTATAAAAATGATGTAATGCTTATAAAAAAACTAAGCTCCAATCATACCGATTTTTTCCAGTTTTATTTAAAAAAACCGGTATGATTCTTTATGCTGGTAAGCTTGTTTTTGTCAATGAAAATACACGAAGGGATTGAAATATTTATTTTCACAGGAGAGTCAGAAGATCTTTCAGGGTAAGCTTGACCCTGATATAAAGACCTTTTCTGTTAAGGGCCCGGTTTTCCTTCAGCACGGCCATCGTTTTATTTGCTATAAAAAAGTCTCTGGATATGAAAATGTTCTGAGACTTTCTGATTTTATAAAACCGTCTAACACAGCGATTATAGTGTCTATTTTCAAACCCTTTTTTAGCTTTGAGTTTTCGATTCAACTTTATGAGCCTGTGGCAGAAGTCCAGGATGATTTTGCAAATTCAACTTACTAATAGTCAGTCCTAAAAATTTTGAACATTATAATGGCAATTTAAAATATTTATAAAATCATTGCATTAAACCCAAAAACATCTTATATTTAACCCTAATAGCTCAATAAGCATGATTTTTTATTTTAAAAATGGGTTTAAAATAAAAGGGGGTATGCATATTATGGATTGCCATGAGATTAAATTTTCATTCAAAAAGTCAAACGAACGTATGAACAATGCGATGCGTGTGCTCGAACCTACTATCCTGTTTCGAATTCTGGCATTTGCTCTTCATATGATGGGTGCAAAACGAAAAGCCATCGCTGAATTGGTTAATATGCCGGAGGAATCGGTAAAAACGACTATTCGTGTTGTAATACGTGATGGGTTTCAAGCGTTTTTTGATCGTAGGAAAACGGAACTTTTTGCTACTCCGAAAGTCCAATTGCCTTCTAAAAACAAAAGTATACGCCTTGAAGACGAAATGGTAATTGTTGATTTCAATTCGGATATGGGAGAGTTGAAAATCCCAGCCGCACATAAAATTCAAGTCCGGACTATTTTACTGACATTGATGAACTCCGGTCTGCTTTCAACTCATGAAGCAGCTTTGATTTTAGAAATTTCCGATGCACATTGTCGTCAATTGGCAAACAAGCTGGCTTGTAATGATGTTGGGGACATATTAATCGACAAACGAGTCGGACAGTTGCAAGACTTTAAAGTTGGCCCAACTCAAAAGGCAGAAATCATACGGCAGTTTGCAGCGCGGGCGGTGACTGGACACTCTATCGCAAGCGATGTGATCACCGAGTTGGTAAATGATCAAACCCAGGCATCGCTAACCTCCCGAACTATTCGTTGGCACATGAATAAATTTGGTCTGACAAGCATCAAAAACACACTCCCTGAACTGGTGAAAGCACTAAAAAAAACTCCTGACTCTACTGGTTGAGTCTCAAATTCACATAA
Source organism: Pseudomonadota bacterium (assembly GCA_018812385.1). Classification (GTDB taxonomy): domain Bacteria; phylum Desulfobacterota; class Desulfobacteria; order Desulfobacterales; family Desulfobacteraceae; genus Desulfobacula. Next base: position 1,531 of record JAHJDU010000510.1, on the reverse strand, counting down.
CAATGCCAATGCAAACCCAAAAGAACATTCAGGAACAGGCGATCTATGCCATTCAATCGGCTGACAGTAAAGCTTCACAGACATCTTTGTCAACAGCCATGGTAGAGAAAGTGTCTTGCCGAAAAGCAATCATTGTTTTGAACAATTCGGGTATAAAAAATATAGCTATCGCCGATTATTTGAATTGTTCCACATCCACAGTATATAGATGGATTCAGTTTAACGCTAAAGTAGATTGTTTGGCCGATCGTCTCCGTTCTGGTCGACAGGCTATCTATACCCCTGAAACGCATTTGAGGATTATAGCCTTTTACTGCCAGACTAAACCTCTTTCAGGTTGTGGTAGATGGACATTGAGGTGGGCCGCACTTTACCTGAAAACACATTTTGAACAAATTAATGCTGCTCCGAGTAAATCAACGATTCATCGTGTTTTGAAGAAGAATATGCTCAAACCGCACCTGTCTCACTATTTTTTAAACATAACAGATCCTGATTTTTTTCCTAAAATGGAACATCTTCTGGAATTATATATGAATCCACCTCGCCTCCTCTTTTTTTTTGATGAATGCCCTGGTATTCAAATTCTAAAGCGGCTAACCCCTGATTTCCAAACAGAAAAAACAAAAAAGCGATTGGAGGAATTTGAGTACATTCGGAATGGAACTATGGATGTCTTTGCCTACCTCAATCATGCTAATGGGAAGGTATATGCTGAGTGTCACGGGGATCACAAGATTGTCACATTTTTGAAAGTCTTTAGGCACCACGTTTCAAAATACCATGAGGCAGATACACTCCATTACGTCATGGACAATCTTTCAAGTCACTGTTGCTATAAATTCTGCGAGACTGTTGCTGAATTTAGCGGGATCGAATGTCCTACCGACACCGAGCTAAAAACGCAAGCGGAGCGAGTTGAATGGCTACGTTCAGATTCAAAACGGATCATTATTCATTTTACACCCTACCATGGTTCTTGGCTTAATCTGGTCGAATTCTGGTTTGGCATCATGGGAAAAAAGGTACTCAGCGAGTCATTTTGCTCACCTGAATCATTCATAGCCGGATTTACATCTTTTGTGGAAGAATGGAACAATCTACTCGCACATCCATTTCACTGGTCCTATGACGGTAAAGGGCTGCATGAACAGGCCGTTAAACGATTTACGACAATGCTGCATAGTTCAGCAGATCAAATGGAATTACGCATAATAACAAAAGAATTTGGGCTCATGGTAAATCTGTTCAACAGTTATTTTGAGGAAATATCTTTTGAAAGATGGCAACAACTCATCGAAACAGTATCATTACAACAGGAGACTATATCGACAATTATTCAACAGGAGAATGGCCCAATACGGAAGAAAAAAGCAGGAAACGCACTGGCCGATTTCAATTTCACAGTGAACGAATATAATTTACAAAATAAAACGGCAGCATGATGATTTTAAATTGCCAATATTGATACCAAAACTATTAGGACAGACTACTCGTTTATAAGGCCATTAAACATTTTTTCATAGGACGT
>JAHJDU010000509.1 GCA_018812385.1 Pseudomonadota bacterium | reverse complement strand
ATTTTTTAATTTATACAAATATAAATAAGGATAGTTATCATGAGTACCAGTTTGGAAACCACGCCTTTAAATGGCTGGCATAAAGCACAAGGCGCGAATATGGCAAATTTCGGCGGGTTTGAAATGCCGCTGTGGTATAAAACCGGAGTGAAAAATGAGCACCTTGCCGTTTTAAAATCATCAGGCATATTTGATACCAGTCACATGGCCTGCATCAATGTAAGCGGGAATGACTCTTTTGATTTGATCAATTATTGTTTTACCAGGAATATTGCCGCACTGGAAAATGGTCGTTGTGTATATGGCGCCTTTTTGGATACTGACGGCCATTGTATGGATGATGCTATTGTTTACAAATTTTCAGACAGCTTTTTCATGATCTGTGTCAATGCCGGCATGGGAACAACCATTGCCCGACATCTGGATGCAAACAAAGCAAGTCTGGATGTAAGCATTGAGGATTTAAGCAAAAAAGTTGGAAAAATGGATATACAGGGTATCAATTCTGCCCGGATTCTTTCTAAAGTGCTTCAAAACTCTGAAACTATTTTTAATAAAATGCCCTATTTTTCATTTAAAGGTAATTTTAATGAATCTGCTTTAGGTGAATCCCGGGTTAAACTATTGGACGGAACTCCGGTATTGTTATCTAGATCCGGATATACAGGTGAATTTGGATTTGAGATCTTCCTTGACCCGAAATGCATCGTCAAGCTCTGGAAGGATGTTTTATCTGCCGGCAACGACTATGGCATTGCTCCATGTGGTTTGGGAGCCAGGGACTCTCTAAGGGCCGGTGCCTGTCTGCCGCTTTCCCACCAGGACATTGGAGACTGGAAATTCTTAAACCACCCCTGGGATTTTGCCCTGCCATATAATAAAGAAAAAACAGATTTTACAAAAGATTTTCTCGGGGCAAATGCCCTTTTAAAAAACAAAAACAATTCATTTATCTATCCATTTGTAGGCGATTCTTTAAGAAAAGTTTCTGCGGGAGAAAATACCCAGGTAATAAATGGGACAGAACAAGTGATTGGCAAAGTGTTGACCTGTGCCACGGATATGGGGATTAGCTGGCATAATGGGGATATTGTAAGTATCAGCTCAAAAAATCTTCCCCAGGACTTAAAAATAAAAGGTATTAGCTGTGGTTTTGTAATGGTTTCAAAAAAACTTGCGCCTGGCACGATATTGATACTTAAAGAAGGCAAAAGAAATATAACTGCAACCATTGTGACAGATATACGACCTGACAGAACTGCCAGAAAAAAAATAGATAACTTTATTTAACAATTAATATTTGGAGGTTTTTATGAAAGAAATTAATGATCTTAACTTACCGGATGATGTAAAATATACTAAAAGCCATGAATGGGCAAAGCTTTCCGGTGACATTGTAACAATTGGGCTTAATGATTATGCCCAGGATCAGCTTGGAGAAATTGTTTTTGTCGAACTTCCTGAAAAGGGAGATACATTTTCTAAAGGCGATGAATTTGGAAGTGTGGAATCAGTCAAAGCAGTTTCGGAAATCTATATCCCTATTTCAGGAGAAATTGTGGAGATCAATGAAGGTCTTGAGAATGCACCCGAACTTGTGAATGAATCCTGCTATGACAATGGGTGGCTCATCAAAGTAAAACCCGAAGATATTTCCGAACTGGATGATCTTATGGATAAAGATGAATATCTTGATATGTTGAAAGGATAAAATGCCATGCGCTATCTTCCCCATACCAAAGAAGATATTGAAAGTATGCTCAAGGTCGCAGGACAGGAGAATCTGGATGATCTGTTCAATTGTATACCAGACGATCTAAAAATAACAGATAGTCTTGACCTTCCACAAAGCTTGTCAGAGTGGGAACTTAATGCCCACATGGAAGAGCTTGCTTCTTTGAATATCGCTAGTAAAAATTACAAATGCTTTATGGGTGCGGGCAGTTATGATCATTATATTCCTGCCATTATCCCCTATCTGATTTCAAGATCGGAATTTATGACAGCCTATACCCCTTATCAGCCAGAAGTCAGCCAGGGAACCTTGCAGGGTATTTATGAATTCCAGACCATGGTGACAGAGCTTTTAGGAATGGATATTGCCACAGCATCCCATTATGATTGCGGAACTGCCCTTTCAGAAGCCTGCCTGATTGCATTAAGACAAAACAAAAAAGCCAATAAAATTGCGGTATCCGCTCTTACCCATCCAAGTCACAGACAGATCATTAATACCTATATCAGCCCTTCAGGATATGAAATCGTTGAGATCCCTTATACAAAAGAGGGCCTCACAGATGTAAAAGCTCTTGAAGCCATGGATGATATTGCAGGGATTGCGGTTCAGTCTCCGAATTTTTTCGGTAATATTGAAGATTTATCTGTCTTTAAAGCTGTTGCAGATGCCAAAAAGGTTTTGTTTATAATCTCTTTTACTGAAGCACTGGCTTTTGGTCTTTTGAAAAATCCAGGTAGTTTTGGTGCTGATCTGGTTGCTGGTGAAGGCCAGAGTCTCGGTATTGCCAAATCCTTTGGCGGCCCGGGCTTGGGATTGCTTGCCGGTACAAAAAAACAAATGAGGAACCTTCCCGGTCGTTTAATCGGAAAAACCAAGGATGCAAATGGTGATGATGGTTTTGTTCTAACCCTTGCCACAAGAGAACAGCATATCAGACGAGAAAAAGCCTCTTCAAATATCTGTTCAAATAACGGGCTTAATGCCATGACAGCTGCTGTCTACCTTGCCACGGTAGGCAAGATCGGTATCAGGGAAATTGCCCGGCAAAACCATGATAAAGCCGTATATCTGAAAAAAAGCCTTGAAAAGGCAGGCTTTGAATCCGCCTTTGACACACCTTTTTTCAATGAATTTCTGATGAAAGTCCCTGCCGGGTTTGAGCAAAAAAGAGAGGCCTTGATTAATGACAAATTTACATTTGCGGGAATATGTCTTGATAAATTCTATCCTGAACTCAAACATCATTATCTGTTTTGTGCAACAGAAACTATCTCAAAAAACGACATTGATCAATTGGCAAAGGAGGTACAATAATGAATCAGCAACCTGGAACAAGCGGTCTTATTTTCAATGAACCATTGCTTTGGGACAAAAGTCGTGATGGACGGTGTGCCATGTCCCTGCCAAAGTCTGATGTTGAAAGAGCACCCCTTGATGCAAACCTGACAGGTGATGCCCCTAAGCTTCCCCAACTTTCCGAACTGGATGTGGTCCGACATTATACCCGGCTTTCCCAATGGAATTTTGGAGTAGATTCCGGTATGTACCCCCTGGGGTCCTGCACCATGAAATATAATCCTAAAACCAATGAAGTTCAGGCGGCCCGCAAGGGATTTGCTGATGCTCACCCCCTGGCCGGTGACGAATTCTCTCAAGGTTCATTAAAATTGATGTATAATCTTGAGCAATATCTTGCCCAAATAACTGGTTTTAATGCTGTCACCCTTCAACCGGCTGCCGGTGCCCACGGCGAACTTGCAGGTATGCTCATGATTCATGCATTTCATGCAAAGAATGGAAAACAGCGTTCCAAAATCCTTATCCCTGATACAGCACATGGCACCAATCCTGCCAGTGCAGCCCTTTGCGGTTATGACTCCATTAATATAAAATCCGGTAAAAATGGAATCCTTGAACCTTCCGCTGTTGCAGCTATCATGGATGAAGATACAGCCGGTATCATGGTGACCAATCCCAATACCCTGGGACTTTTTGAAGCCAATATCAAAGAGATCGCTGAGATTGTCCACTCAAAAGGCGGGCTTGTCTATGGGGATGGCGCCAACATGAATGCCATTATGGGTATTGTCAAACCCGGCGATATCGGCATTGATGTTCTTCATTTAAATCTTCACAAAACATTTTCCACGCCCCATGGTGGTGGTGGTCCGGGATCAGGGCCCGTTGCTGTTGGCAAAACCCTTGAACCCTTTTTACCAATACCAAGGATTGTAAAAGAGCTGGATTCCTATAAACTTGTTACAGATTTTCCTGATACTATGGGCAGGATTCATACCTTTTACGGACATTTTGGTATCATGGTAAGGGCCTATGCCTATATCCTTTCCATGGGCGCCAAAGGACTTACAGATGCCAGTAAATTAGCCGTCCTTAATGCCAATTATGTCAAGGAAAGCCTGAAAGGCACTCTGAATCTTCCCTATGATTTGCCATGCATGCACGAATGTGTATTTAATGATGAATTTCAAAAAGAATATCACATTACCACCATGGATATGGCAAAACGGCTTCTGGATTACGGGTTCCATCCTCCCACGGTCTACTTCCCCCTGGTTGTGGATGGAGCATTTATGGTAGAACCCACAGAAACCGAGTCAAAAGAGGATATTGATCAATTTATTGATGCGGTAAAAGCCATTGCCAGAGAGGCTAAGGAAGATCCTGAAAAGCTAAGAAAAGCGCCGCTTCTGACAAAAGTCACAAGACTTGATGAAGTCGCAGCAGCAAGAAAGCCATGTCTGAGAGGGTAAACCCAAAAAAGCGCTCTTGTGTATTTATAGATCTTAATATTT
>JAHJDU010000508.1 GCA_018812385.1 Pseudomonadota bacterium | reverse complement strand
GCTTTGTCCGGCAGAAACCGGTCTGCAATATACCGGTTGGACAGAGTGGCAGCCGCCACTATGGCAGAGTCCTTTATCCGTATGCCATGGTGAACCTCATATTTTTCTTTCAATCCCCTTAAAATGGAAATGGTATCCTCCACAGTGGGCTCTTTTGCAAAAACCGGCTGAAACCGTCTTTCAAGGGCAGCATCTTTTTCAATATATTTTCGATATTCATTCAGTGTAGTAGCACCGACACATCTTAAGGTCCCCCTGGCAAGGGCTGGTTTCAACATATTTGAGGCATCAACAGATCCTTCTGCTGCCCCTGCTCCAACAACAGTATGCAGCTCATCAATAAAAAGTACCACTTCTCCCTGGGCTGCCTCCACCTCTTTTAATACCGCCTTGAGACGCTCTTCAAACTCGCCCCGGAACTTAGCCCCGGCAACCAACGCCCCCATATCAAGGGCAATCACCCGCCTGTTTTTTAAGGTGTCTGACACATCCCCTTCAACAATTCTCTGGGCCAGGCCTTCTACAATGGCAGTTTTACCAACGCCAGGTTCACCAATCAGTACTGGATTATTTTTCCGCCTTCTTGAAAGAACCTGCACAATCCGCCGGATTTCCTCATCCCTTCCGATGACCGGATCAAGCTTCCCATCCCGGGCAAGTTTTGTTAAATCCCTCCCGAATTTTTCAAGGGCCTGATATTTTTCTTCTGGATTCTGGTCTGTCACACTCTGGTTTCCCCGGATATCCTTTAACACAGTGAGGATGGCTTCCCGGGAGACACCATTTTGTTTCAGAATATTAAAGGGTTCACCTTTCATCGTGGCAAGGGTCAGAAGAATATGCTCCAGACTCACATACTGGTCCTTCATCTTCTCGGCTTCTGAGAATGATAGATCCAATACCTGTTTTCCAGCCTGGGAAAGATAAATGTTTGCGCCTTCCGAGACTGTTACAAGTTTTTCAACACCCGCCTGAATATCTTTTTTCAAGGCATCCACCTGGGCACCGATCTTTTTTAATATTGAAAAAACAATTCCCTGATCATCCTCAATCAGGGCCTTTAAAAAATGGACCGGCTCAATGGCCTGGTTGCCATACTTTTGGGCCATATCATGTGCTGACTGAAAAAGTTCCTGTGATTTAATAGTTAATTTATCAAGCTTCATAAGACACCTTTCATTATTCTTTATTATTTATTGCATAAAGTAATGCAGTAAATAATAACGTCAAGAAGCCGCCTTTTAATTATTTTTATCCTGATTTATCCTCCTATATGCAAAGTTTTCTCATTGACAGCTCCCACTATGTGGTATATTTTTATGAAAAAATAAAAATAATGGATGCTCCTTTACTTTAATTTTAAAAAAAAGAGGACTAATGGAAAGCAAAAAATTCAAAGATATCAGAGCTAAGCTGAACAAGACCCAAAAAGAGATAGCACAGCTTCTTGGAGTCTCTACCAAAGCAATTCACAGCTATGAACAAGACTGGCGCAAAATACCTCACCATGTTGAGCGGCAATTACTTTTCCTGCTTTCCAGAACTATCCTGAACATTGATACACCTTCGGAAAAGTGTTGGGATATCCAGAATTGTCCAGAAAAAAAACTTAAAAAATGCCCGGCCTGGGAATTTAATTCTGGCGATTTATGCTGGTTTATTAATGGAACCAACTGCAATGGAGAGGCCCACGATTCATGGGAGGACAAAATGAAAGAATGCAGAGCCTGCAAAGTATTTAATCGTTTTTTTGAAGCAGAAAAAGGAATTTAAGACCAATGGATGATTTTATTATAAACAGCGTATGCCGTACGGAAAGAAATAATGCTTCCGATTATCGCAAAGAATTACCACATGCCATCAATACCATTCTTAAATCAATGGATGATGAGAGGTGTTTTGCCCATATCGGGGATGAACCAATTCATTTTTCAACAAGCGTAAAAGAAATGATTGATAAATTCAGGGAAATTCTTTTCCCTGGCTATTTTTCAGGTGAAAAAATTGACGGGGCAAATCTTGTCTACAATTTAGGACAGGGCATATCCCAGCTTTATGATATTCTGTCTGAACAAATTATTCACGTACTGAGACACGATTGCCTGCGGTATGGTCATGCATGCTCAGAATGTGAGGGCAGCGGCAATAAAATTGCGCTAAAAGTTATCCAGGCGATTCCCAACCTTCGCGTATCCCTGGCTGAAGATGTAAAAGGTGCCTATGATGGAGATCCAGCTGCAAAAAGTCATGATGAAGTCATTTTTTCTTACCCTGGATTATTCGCCATCACAGTTTACAGGATTGCCAACATCCTATTCAACTTAAATGTTCCCCAGCTACCGAGAATCATGACGGAACATGCCCATAGCCTTACCGGGATTGATATCCACCCTGGTGCAAAAATAGGAGAACGATTTGTCATTGATCATGGGACAGGTGTTGTTGTGGGCGAAACCAGTGTGGTGGGCAATAATGTCAGATTGTATCAGAATGTTACCATCGGAGCCTTGTCTCTTCCCCCAGATGCTGGAGAAAAACTCAGGGAGGCCAAACGCCATCCAACCATTGAGGACGATGTCATTATCTATTCCGGCGCCACCATCCTGGGAGGCGAAACCACCATTGGTGCCCGGTCCATTGTAGGGGGTAATGTCTGGCTTACCCATTCCGTTCCGCCGGACACCAAAGTATTTATGGAGTCTCCCAGCCTTATTTACAAACACCAGGAAAACCAAAAGGAGCTGAACCATGAATACCAGACATGATATTACAAAAGCCTGCGGTGAAACCCCTTTGGTTTATCTAAAAACCGCCAGCAAAGAAACAGGGGCAACTATATACGGCAAACTTGAGTTTTTCAATCCTGCTTCCAGTGTAAAAGACAGAGTTGGTCTGGCAATGATTGAAGATGCCCTTGAGACAGGAAAAATCCATTTAGACTCCACCATTGTTGAACCCACCAGCGGCAATACCGGTATTGCCCTTGCCTTTGTGGCCCGGGTAAAAGGGTTGAAGCTGATTTTAACCATGCCGGAAACCATGAGTATTGAAAGGCGGCAGCTATTAAAACATCTGGGGGCCACTATTGTTCTGACTGAAGGGTCTAAAGGCATGAAAGGCGCCATTGAAGAAGCAAAAAGAATTGTTAAAGAAACACCCAATGCATTTATGCCCGATCAGTTTTCCAATCCTGCCAATCCTGAAATCCATCGGAAAACCACTGCGCTGGAAATCTGGAGGGATGTAGATGGAAAAATTGATATCTTTGTAGCTGGGGTTGGTACTGGGGGAACCATTACAGGGGTATCTGAAGTATTGAAAGAAAAAAACCCAAATTTAAAATCCGTGGCAGTGGAACCTGCTGATTCGCCTGTTATCTCCGGCGGAAACCCCGGGCCTCACAAAATTCAAGGTATCGGCGCAGGTTTCATCCCTGAAAATCTTAATGTGGATATTCTCGATGAAATCATTCTAGTTGAAAATGAAGAAGCCTTTCAAGGGGCAAAGGATCTTGCCATGCACGAAGGCATTCTTTGCGGCATTTCATCGGGTGCTGCCTTTCATGCGACAAAAATTGTTGCCTTGCGCCCTGAAAACAAAGGAAAAACCATTGTGTTTATCATCCCGGACACAGGAGAAAGATATCTGAGTACGGATCTATTTAAAACTTCCTGAACTCAAACTTCAGGAGGAGATCAAGCCTCTTTTTTTCAGAAGGGGCACAGGATCAACGATATGCCTTGGGAACCATTTTTTCTGATCCTTGGCTCCCAAAGCCATTGAAAGCAGTTCGGAAAAATGAAGAACCGGGATAGGATTTTCAAGGGTGCACCTTATTTCAAGATTAAGGTGACACATGGCACAGGCAGTCACCAGACATTCTGCCCCGGCTTCCATGGCCTTGGATACAATTTCATTCACAACCTTCTGGGCAACCTGAGGTTTTGCAACTGACAGATATGTACCGCAGCACCGTGCTCCATATCCAAAGGAGATGGGGTCAGCTCCAAGCTTTGCAAGGGTTTGTTCCATGATCCCGTAATAATTTTTTTCAAATCTTAAATCAGGGGGCATGGAAAGCATGCAGCCATAATAGGGAGCAACTTTCAGGTTTTTTAATTTATCTTTTGGTTGGTCAATATAATCTTCAAGTCGAATTCTATTAATAATCTCAAAAAAATGGACGATTTCAAGATCTTCATCAAAAGGTTGTCCCCATAAATCTTCATACTCCTGTTTTAAGGCCTTATCACTTTTAATCTTTAAATACATGGATTTTATTCGGATCAGGCAGCTTGGGCAGGCGATCATTAATGGGATTCCCTTTGGCGCCAGGGAAATATTTCGCATGGGAAGATTTTTTGCCACCTCACGGTCAACGCTGTGGGCAGACGATGATCCACAGCAGTTCCAGTCTTCAAGTTCTATAAGATCAATATTCACGCGATCGCAAAATTTCAAAAGGGACATGGTGTTTTCATGCCCTGATGCTTTTAAAGAACATCCAGGAAAGAAAGAAAATTTTAATCTTTCTGACTGACGGCTGTTTTCAATTTTTCCTGAAGATTTTTTCAATGGCTTTTTTATCCTGAATTTTTGACGGTGTTAAATCCAACTTTCGCTTTTTTAGCATTTTAAGGCCAACCCCCATATCGCTGAGAAGATCCATTTTCTTGAACTTATACCGCATCATGATCTCAAGCTTATGGGTCCTGCCGTATTTTTTTACAGTGTTCAATACTTCGGTATGAAAATTCATAATATCAGGCTCTGCTATTTTAATCCCTTTTTCAAGGGCTTTGTGACGAAGACCGTCCATGACAGCTGGTATGTCTATTGCCATAGGACAACAGCTGCTACAGGTATTGCATCCCACACACACCCAGATGGTGGAACATTTTAAGGCTTCCTCTTCCATTCCGAACTGGATAAGGCGGATAACAGCATTGGGGGCATAATCCATGCCATCTATAAATGGGCAACCATTTGCACAGGTTTTACAATGCAGACAGGCATTAAAATTAATTCCAGAACTTGCCTTGATTTCATCAACAAGAGTTTGATTCCCTTCATCATAATTTATCATACCATCTTCCCGTCTTTCCAGAAGGGAGACATGTCTCTCAGCTTTTGAATCACTGGAACAAGGGTGGTGATGATTATATCCATTTCTTCCTTTGTATTATAATGGGATAAAGAGAATCGAATGGAACCATGAGCCGACTTAAAGGGTACTTTCATTGCCATGAGCACATGGGAGGGATCCAGAGATCCTGATGTGCATGCAGATCCTGAAGATGCACAGATTCCCTCACGATCCAGCATAAGAAGGATGGATTCACCTTCCACAGCATCAAACCCAATATATAATGTGTTTGGAAGTCTTTGCTCAAGATCTCCATTGACAGATGAACCTGGAATTTTCTCTAAAAGCTGAGTTTGAAGATAATCCCGAAGTTCCCTGACCCTGGTATTCATAATGGTCAGATTCTCTTTGGCAAGCTCGCAGGCCTTTCCAAGCCCGATAATGGATACTGTGTTTTCCGTGCCGCCGCGCCGTCCTTTCTCCTGATGACCACCAATAAGGAAGGGCGAAAACTTGAATCCCTTTTTCACATAAAGGACACCAATCCCTTTGGGGGCATGAATTTTATGCCCGGAAAAAGATAGCATGTCCACATTTGTCTTTTTGACATCAATGGGGATTTTACCCATTGCCTGAACCGCATCAGTATGGAAAAGGATACCCTTTTCATTGGCTTTTTTGGCAATTTCTTCTATGGGGAACAAGACCCCTGTTTCATTGTTTGCCCACATTAATGAAACAATGGCCGTGTTATCAGACATGCTTTTATACAATAGGTCCAGGTCTAAAAGTCCTTTTTTATCCACGGGGACAAATGTGACCTCATATCCCATTGTTTTTTGAAGGTGCTTATAAAGATTATTAATGGCCGGGTGCTCAACATTGGAAGTAATGATATGTTTTTTTTCAGGAAAGGCTTTAATGGCTGCATTAATAGCTGCATTATCACTTTCTGTTCCACAACTTGTGAAAACAATTTCATCTGGATCAGCATTGATGAAATCCGCCACACGCTGTCTTGCCTCTTTTACCTTTTTACCCACCTGATCTCCAAAGGTATGCATGGAAGAGGGGTTGCCATATAATTCACCAAAATAAGGAAGCATTTCTTCTATGACTTCATCTGCAACTTTTGTTGTTGCATTGTTATCCGTATATACTATTTCCATTTTTTAAAATTATCCTTTAGCTTTAACCGATTCAAGAACCTCTTCAATCCTGTCCAGGCACTGGCCGCATCCGCCCCCGGCTTTTAAATAATTTGTCACATCCTCCGTGGTTTCAAGGCCGTTTGCTTTTACCGCATCAATGATCTCAAGATCAGTCACATCAAAGCATTCACAAACTATCTGGCCTGGTTTTGACAGAATCTGGACACCTCGAAAATTGGCAATGGCTTTTTTCAAAGCAGACTGCCCCATGACGGAACAATGCATTTTTGCTTTTGGCAGCCCTCCCAGATAATCTGAGATATCATCATTGGTTATTTTTGCAGCCTCATCAAGGGTCATTCCCTTAATGATCTCAGTCAAAGCTGACGAAGATGCTACAGCGCTTGCACATCCAAATGTCATAAAGGATGCATCCATAATTCTTTCATTCTTATTGACTTTTAAATATAGTCTCAATGCATCACCGCAATTTAAGGAACCTGTTTCACCAATGGCATTGGCTCCTTCCAGTTCACCTACATTCCTGGGTTTTAAAAAATGGTCTTTCACTTGATCTGTATAATCCCACATAAATTATCTCCTTAATCAAATTTCTAAAAAATTTGATTTGTTATTTAAATAAATTAGCAATAATATACTACAACGTGGTAGAATGTCAATAAAGACAATACCTTTTTAATTGACATTTTACCTGACAATATTAGTTCCTCAATTCAAATCTTAATTTTTGAACATAGACTTTATAAATATCCTTTTTCTTTTATTTTTCAAGTATAAATCACATGATGTAAATGATCCATGTTTAACCCTCTCCTGATACCGAACCGGGTCAGGCAAAAATCATATTTGACAGGATCTTCCCTTAAAACCTGTCTAAAGCCCTGGGTAATTTCAAGTGCTGTTTTCATATCCGGACTTTTTCTTTTGGTAAATCCTAGCATCATCCCTATCTTATGCATATGTGTATCCAAAGGGACAATCAATAGTGAAGGGCTTATCTTTTCCCATCCTCCTGGATCCACCTGATCTTTTCGTACCATCCACCGCAAAAAAAGAAGGCTTCTTTTACAGGCACTCTTTTTTTGCGGGTCTGCCAGAAGATGCCCGATATCTTTATTTCTATTTATCTGTTCAAAAAGAAAGACAAGTCCAGGTATTATAGTTTCATCTTCAGGTGTCATTCCTGTATAAAAACAATTTTCAAGGGATGAAAACCTTTTTAAAACTTCCCTGATTCCCCATAAGAGGTTGACAAGGTGGACATCATTTGCAAACCTGTATTGAAAATCTTTAAAATCATTTGCCATATCTTTTTTTGTCTGGCCCATGAGATAATCAAAGGGGGTGGGGTCAAGTTTGCCAAGAACAGTCGCAACCGTTTCCATGATCAACTCAACCCGTCCATAAGCAAGACAGGCAGCAATAAATCCTGCAACCTCACGATTTTTTTTCTCAGGATAATCATACAGAAACAAAAGCGGATCAGGATTTATATACTCCCTTTTATTATACTGTGAATAAATACACTCCAGCCTGTCCTTTAAACTTATCATTCCTTTATTTCATACCTGATTCTCAGACTATTTCCATTTCATTATAAACATTTATCAAATTCAGGACTGGACAGAATCAATATCAATTCCAAGGGCATCTGCCACACCTTTTCCATAATCCTGATCTGCTTTCATGCAATTTTTAATATGGCGAAGTTGAATATTTTCAGGTGCATCTCCAATGGAACGGGCTGTATTTTCAAACAGGACTTGTTTTTGTTCATCACTCATCAGGTTAAACAATCTTCCGGGCTGAGTATAGTAATCATCATCTTCTCTATGATTCCAATGATCTGCAGCCCCTTCCAGACTTAAAGGCGGCTCTTTAAAGTCTGGTTGTTCCTGCCACTCTCCATAGCTATTGGGCTCATAGCCCCTTGTGCTCCCGTGATTTTCGTCCACCCGCATGGCACCGTCCCTGTGATAACTGTGAAAAGGACACCGGGCTTTATTTACAGGGATAAGATGATGGTTCACACCCAGCCGATATCGCTGGGCATCTGCATAGGAAAAAAGACG
>JAHJDU010000661.1 GCA_018812385.1 Pseudomonadota bacterium | reverse complement strand
GGCCGATCTTAGAGGCAGAAAGGACAGCTTTAAACTTCTTGGGCCGGCTTTCCGGAATTGCCACTTTAACCTCTAAGTTCGTAGAGGCAGTCAAGCCTTATCCAGCTAAGATTTCCGACACCAGAAAGACGACTCCTCTTTTTCGCTGTTTAGAGAAGTATGCCGTTGCCTGCGGTGGAGGATACAATCACCGCTTTGTATTGGACGATACTATCCTTATCAAGGACAATCACATCAAGGCCGCAGGCAGCATAAAGAAAGCCGTAGAAAGGATCAGAAGCCGGATGAAGGAGACAGAGATAGAGTGCGAGACCCGGAACTTAGAAGAGGTCCGGGAGGCTCTGGGCTGCCAGGTAGAGATAATTATGTTGGATAATATGGATGCGCAAATGATGAGGAAAGCAGTAGAGATAATCAGAGAAAAGGATGCTAAAATCAGGATTGAGGCCTCAGGCGGAGTAACCTTAGAAAATGTCAGAGAGATTGCGGCTACCGGTGTGGACATTATCTCTGTTGGCGCCCTGACCCATTCAGCCAGAGCCTTGGATTTTAGCCTTAGGCTATAAGATGCTCTTAACCATTGATGTTGGAAATACAAGCACTAAGATGGGGTTATTTGAAGGCGCTTTCCTTTCTTTGAAAAAGGAGATAAGGACGGTTTGCGAGGAGGAAATTCTTAAGAGAGAGATTGCATCTCTAAGAGTCAAAAGGGGGGCTCCTTCTATTATCTCTTCTGTCGTTCCCCAGATAGATTCCCTTTTTAGCGAAATTTTAATAGGGCTTATTGAAAGAGGGCCGGTCTTTGTTGAACCGACCGCACAAAGTCTTATCCCTCTTGCCGTCGATTCTCCGGAGGAGGTAGGCTCCGATAGAATAGCTAACGCTATTGCCGCTAAAGAGATTTATGGAACACCGGCCATTGTGGTTGATTTTGGCACTGCCACTACCTTTGACTGTCTTTCTAAGAAGGGAGAATACTTAGGGGGATTAATTGCCCCGGGAGTTACCACCTCGCTTTTAAATCTTTCTTGTAAGGCAGCCAAGCTTCCCAGGATAGAACTAAAGAAACCGGAGACAGTTATTGGCAAGAGCACGGTTAAGGCTATGCAAGCAGGCATCTACTTTTCGACCCTTTACGGAATCCAGGGGATATTAAGAAGGCTAAAGGAAGAGCTTGGAGAAGAGACAATAGTCGTGGCTACCGGCGGATTGGCAGAATTTATAGGAAGGGATTGTCAGCTAATCAAGGCTATCAATCCTGCCTTAACCTTAGAAGGATTAAGGATTATAGGTGAGGCACAATGTTTATCAAGCGCTTAGTGGTAGGAGAGTTAGGGGCCAATTGCTATCTTTTGGCCGGTTACGAAGGCAAGGAAGCAGTCATCATTGATCCTGGCGGAGATGCGGAGCTTATTTTAGAGACGATTAAAAAGCACAACCTTAAGCCGGTTTACATCATTAACACCCACGGACATGTTGACCATACCCTGGCAAATAGCTCCTTAGCTAAAGCAACCTCGGCCAAAATCCTCATTCACCGGGAGGATGCTAAGATGCTTTCTGATCCAGAGGCTAATCTTTCGGGCTGGTTCAATCAGGAGATTACTTCCTCTGCGGATGAATTATTGGAAGACGGCCAGATAATCGGACTTTCCGACTTAAAGATTGAGGTTCTTCATACACCAGGCCACACCCGAGGCGGAATCTGCCTTAAGGTCAAAGATAAAATCTTCACCGGAGACACCCTCTTTGCCTCCGGCATTGGACGATCCGACTTACCTGGTGGAGACTATAAAACCTTGCTCAACTCTATCCACCAAAGGCTGCTTACCTTGCCTGATGAAACAATCATCTATCCCGGCCATAGAGAATCCTCGACCATTGGCCAGGAAAGAAAGGAGAATCCCTTTCTTTAAGCTGCGATCTGTTTTATCTTGCTTGTCAATTGCGACTTCTTGCGAGAGGCGGCATTCTTGTGAATAATTTCCTTCTTGGCCGCCTTGTCCAAAAGCGAGACAGTCTTATTTAAGGAAACCTTAGCTTCTTCCAAATTCTTCCCTTCGATTCTCTCGCTTAGCTTCTTAATAGAAGTCCTAACCTCACTCTTTAAGCTCTTGTTGGAAAGATTCCTCTTCTTGTCCTGCCTCATTCTCTTCTTAGCTGATTTATGTGATGGCATCTTTACCTCCTTTAAGTCAGGGGAGTATAACACAAGAAAAAGCCTTTGTCAAATAATTTATTTAGCTCTATCTTTAG
>JAHJDU010000507.1 GCA_018812385.1 Pseudomonadota bacterium | reverse complement strand
GTGTGACCTTTAGGTTACGTGTGACCTTTAGGTTACGTGTGACCTTTAGGTTACGTGTGACCTTTAGGTTACGCGTGACCTTTAGTTATAGATCCTGAGACCAGCTTTAAAACTTTAAAAAAAAGGCCACAAAAAAACCAGTGTTAAAAACATAGCATTTTTTTGTGGCCAAAATCGTGATCAGGAAAGAACCACACCGTAAAGATGCGGCTCTTTCCCTTAGTTTATCTATTAATTAAAAGGGTCTAATCTCAACTCTTCTGTTTAATGCACGGCCAGCATCAGTGCCGTTTAATGCAACAGGTTTGCTAAATCCAAATCCTTCCGCTGTCATTCTGTTTGGCATAATACCTTTTCCAATCAAATAGTTTTTGACGGCCTGGGCACGTCTCAAGGAAAGTTCCTTGTTAGACTCAGCCGAACCGATATTATCGGTGTGACCCTGGATGTCAATACTCATGCCAGGTTTTTTCTCAAGTCTTGCGGCAATATCATCCAATAAATAATAGGCACCCGGTTTGATCACAGAGCTTCCAGAGCCAAAAAGGACATCTCCAAGAACCCAAACCTCTTCTTTTACAATTTCTTTTTTCGGAACCACAACAGGAACAGGTGCAGGAGCTGGTTTTTTGTCCAGGAATACACTTTCAACAAAACAGGCCATGTCTTCCGGGCTCTTTAACAACAAGTCTGCTGTTGTGTAAAACCCGCAGTCTCCAGATGCGCCAAGGCATCCTCCAATTTTTGAAATCTCTTTTAACAGGGCCTCTCCTTCAGGTGAATCCCCGACAAGGACAGTGTGAAAACAAATGGAAGGGCCATAGATTTCTTTCAATGCTTTTGCAGATGCCAGCACATTACCGGGCATCTCCTCACCGTCGCTGATAATAACAACGGCATTTCTTTCTCCTGACAGTCCTTTAAAATCTTCTTTTGCATCACTCAGAGCTTTATACAATGGGCTGGTGCCACCCGGTTCAACAATTTTTTGAAAACTTTTATCTAAATTAGCAGTAGAATATTTTTCCATTCCATAAATAAGTTCTGTTGAACTTTTTGATACTTTGGAAGAGTGTCCAAAAGACCTTATCCCTCCTGTCTGTCCCATCTCAGGAAGGGTTACATTTATCTGGTTCACAACGGCTTTGGCCTGACTAAATTTTGTTACTCCCTCTTTGGGGTAAGCCATAGAACTTGATGAATCAAAAATTATCAAAAAATTATCTACCTTTGAACTATAAGCTGCCTTATCGAATTGTACTGGTTCAAATGCCACCACTGGTGTACTCATCTGTTTTGCCGCGCATCCAAATAAAAAAAGGAAGGCAAACAATGTTAATAAGCTTCTTGTTAAAAGTCTCATGTCTTTTTTCTCCTTTTGCTTTGTTAGTATAAAATGGTGTCAACCTAAAGATATCTAAACAACCGAATATTCTTTTTATAACAAAAAAACCAGTATTAAATCAACCTTTCTTTTATGTATTTTTTAATATCTTGCAATTTAGGCCTAAGAATTATATACGAGTGCTGTTTGTTGACCAGAATAAATAAAGAAAAATAATGGGATATGGAATTATATCAAGGGATCATCCTCGGCATTATACAGGGGCTTACGGAATTTTTACCAGTAAGCAGTTCCGGGCATCTTGTTCTGGGACAGATTTTTTTCGGGATTACCGAATCACAATTACCCTTTGATATCAGTGTTCATATAGGAACACTTCTGGCCGTTCTTGTGGTCTATGCTTCAGACATCCGGGCCATACTGGTTTCTGTGTTTGGGTTTATTTCAAAGGCTGTTTCATTAAAGCCCATGGCACATCTTTTAAAAGAAGATAAAAACCTTCAATTGGCAGGTTTGATAATAATTGGTTCTATTCCAACGGCATTTATAGGGCTTATCTTAAAACAGTTTGAGCATATTTTATTTGCCTCAGAGGTTTTAGTGGGATTTATGTTGATCCTGACGGGAACAATCCTGTGGGCATCAAAAAATTTTTATTTCAGCAAAAGTAAAAAAGACGGCTTTAGCATAAAAAAGGCACTTATCATCGGGGTAGGTCAGGGACTTGCCGTTACCCCAGGCATTTCTCGATCCGGAACCACCATTGCTCTAGGGATGTTTTTGGGCCTTGACAGACATAATGCAGCTAAATTTTCTTTTCTCTTATCTATTCCCGCAATATTGGGTGCACAGATATTAAGTATAAAAGATATGATAAACAGCGGACTTGTCATTGATCCTATAACCGTATATGCTACAATTGCTTCATTTATAACTGGATTGCTTGCTTTAAAATTATTATTATCTTTGGTTCACTCGGGCAGATTTCATCTATTTGCCCCTTATTGCTGGCTGATAGGATCTTTGGTCCTTTTATCAAAATTCGTCTAAAGGAGGTATCATGAATCCTGGGATTTTCAGAGAATATGACATAAGAGGTGTTGCAGGCAAGGATATTGAAGAAGAAGATGTTGTAATCATTGGCAAAGCTTATGGCAGTCTTTTAAACAGGCAGAATAAAAAAATCGTATCTGTTGGCAGAGATTGCAGACTGACCTCGGATAAATTTTCTCAATTGTTTATCCAGGGAATCATATCCACTGGCTGCGATGTCATTGATATTGGAATCTGCCCCACACCGGTTCTCTATTTTTCCATACATCATCTGACCCTTGAAGGTGGTGCCATGGTGACTGCAAGCCATAACCCCCCGGAATATAATGGATTTAAACTGATGTCTGGCACAGATTCCATCCACGGCCAGGGATTACAGGATATTCGCAGTATTTGTGAAAATAAAGCATTTATTCAAGGCCATGGCAAGGTGACCAAAAAAGATGTCATCACGCCTTATAAGGAATATATTTTAAATAATATCAAGATTAAAAAACCCATCAGGATCGGGATTGATGCAGGAAATGGGACTGGTGGAATCACGGCTCTCCCCGTATTGAAACAATTGGGTTGCCAGGTGCACCATATATATTGCGATATGGATGGGACCTTTCCAAACCATGAGGCTGATCCAACCCAGAAAAAAAACCTTGCGGACCTGATAAAACTGGTAAAAGAAAAAAATCTTGACCTTGGTGTTGGATATGATGGAGACGCTGACAGGATAGGTGTTGTGGATAAAAATGGTGAGGTGATCTATGGAGATCAGCTCATGATTATCTATGCCAGGGAGATCCTTGGGCGAAAGCCCGGGGCGACCTTTATCTCGGAAGTAAAATGCTCCATGGTCATGTATGATGATATTAGAAACCATGGCGGCAATGCCATCATGTGGAAAACAGGCCATTCATTGATCAAACAAAAGATGAAAGAAGAAAACGCAGAGCTTGCCGGCGAAATGAGTGGTCACATGTTTTTTAAGGACAGATATCTGGGATTTGATGATGCCCTGTATGCCACCTGCCGTTTGCTTGAAATTATGGCAGATACAGGCCTTGGGGTTGACGAACTCATCCAGGATCTTCCAAAAACCTTTACAACACCCGAGATCCGGGTGGATTGTCCGGATGAAATCAAATTCAGTGTAGTGGATAAAATTGTAGCCCTTTTTAAAGCCAGGCAGGATGTGATTGATATTGACGGGTTAAGAGCATTGTACGATGATGGATGGGGACTTGTCAGGGCATCCAATACCCAGCCTGCCCTGGTTCTTCGATTTGAAGCCTTGAGCGAAAAAAGACTGAATGAAATAAGAAGTGAAATTGAATCCGCATTAAAAATCATTATTAAGGAGATAAAATAAGATTTTTTAAAATCTTATCATTTAAATTTTATGGAGTTATCCGTACAGCAGCAGGATGCAGTAAATCATACCGGCTCCCCAGCACTTGTTGTTGCGGGAGCCGGTTCAGGTAAAACCAGAACCTTGACAGCCAAGTTTTCACACCTTGTCAACCTGGGTCATGATCCAAGAAAAATTCTTGCCATCACATTTACAAACAAAGCAGCCGGCGAGATGAAATCCCGGCTCATTGAGATGACAGGTCTTAATTTCCAAAATTTTCAATGGGTTAGGACGTATCATTCAGCCTGCCTTATGATTTTAAAACAACATTGTGAAAAATCAGGATACATATCACCCATACAGGTGTTTTCAGTCTATCAGCAGCAAAAGCTGGTCAAAGAACTCTGCGTGAAAAATAATATTGAAAAAAAGCATGCCAACAAAATTTTATCCCTCATCTCAAGAGCTAAAAATTTCGGCAACCCTGGAAAATATTTTGATTTAAAGCCTGCCTTTTTCAGTGTTAAAATTGAAGACCTGTTTGGCCAATATGAAAAACGCCTAAAAGAAATGAACAGTGTAGATTTTGATAATATCCTTTTAAAGACAAGGGATCTTTTAAGGGATCACAAAGAAATCAGGGATTTTTATCAAAACTATTTTTCCTATATTCTTGTGGATGAATACCAGGATACAAATAATCTTCAGGATGATTTAACCAACTTGCTTCTGGGTGAACACCGAAATCTTTTCTGTGTAGGGGATGACTGGCAGTCAGTCTATGGATTCAGGGGTTCCAATGTTAATCATTTTTTAGGCTTTTCAGAAAAATATAAGGATTCAAAAATTTTCCGGCTTGAAGAAAATTATAGATCTGCAGATGAAATCGTTCAGGCGGCAAATGATTTAATCGATTATAACCCTGATAAAATGGATAAAAAATGCTTTTCCAAAAAAAAAGGCGGTGTGGTTGAAATTTATGACTTTATATCAGATTCACATGAAGCCGAATGGGTTGCCAGAAGGATTAAGGGATTAAATCGCCAGGGTCTGGGCATCGGCTATGATAAAATGGCAGTGGTCTACAGGACAAAGT
>JAHJDU010000506.1 GCA_018812385.1 Pseudomonadota bacterium | reverse complement strand
CTTTTAATGCCTGAAATAATATTTCGTGCAATATCGGCGATATCACTTAATACGGCACTGGCCGTGGGCATCATACCGGCCCCATGGCCATAGAGCATGGTCTGTCCTGTGGCATCGGCATCAATGACAATGGCATTCATGGATCCATCAACGTAGGATAAAGGGTTTGAACTGGATATCATTGTTGGATGTACCCTTGCTTCCACATGGTCTTCATGGATTTTTCCAATGGCCAGAAGCTTGATGGTATATCCAAAGGACCGTGCAAATTCAATATCCACTGCTGTAATATTCCGGATACCCTCCACATGAATGTCTTTTAAATTAATTTCCATGCCGTGGGCAAGAGCATTTAAAATAGCAAGTTTATGGGCTGTATCAAATCCATCTATGTCCAGAGAGGGCTCGGCTTCAGCATATCCTAATTCCTGGGCATCCTTTAAAGCGTCTTCAAAACCTGCTCCATCCCTGGAAATTTTAGTAAGGATATAATTGCAGGTCCCGTTTAAAATCGCTGACATGGATTTGATATCATTGGCAACAAGGGACTCCTTCAAGGCTTTGATAATGGGCATGCAGCCACCGCAACTGGCTTCAAAGGCCAGATCAACCAAATTTTTTCTGGCCGCCTTGACAAGATCATTTCCAAAAGAGGCCAAAAGGGCTTTGTTGGCAGTTACCACATGTTTTTTATTTTCAAGGGAATCTATAATATACTTTTTAGCAACGGTTTCTCCCCCAATGGTTTCCACAATAATATCTATCTTAGGATCATTGATAATCAAATTTGCATCGGAAACCAGAATGGTGGTTCCAAGGTCAAGTCCCCGATCTGTAATCGTATCAATATCAGCAATGGTTTTAAGGTTTAAAACAGCCCCTATTCTGGATTCCAGCAATTGTTTTTTTTGTTTTAACAGCCTTGCCACACCCGTGCCTACAACTCCATACCCTAAAATTCCAATATGGATTATTTTCATTCTCTTTAGATTCTCCGATGTAAACTTCCATTTAAAATTAAAGTAAATACAATATTCAAATGATGATGTCAAAAAGCTTTTGACTTTTCAGTGCATTCTGTTTATCATTTCAGGGTCACATGGTTTAATTCATTGTAATTGAAAAGGCGGCCGTATATGAACAATCCCTTAACTTATGCAGATTCAGGTGTTGATATAGACAAAGCAAATAAATTGGTTGATCGAATTAAAAATATTGCAAAATCCACTCCACGATCAGGTGTGATGGGTGAAATAGGTGGTTTTGGAGGCCTTTATTCCCTGAATCTTTCCAATGTTGCCAATCCAGTTCTGGTCAGTTCAACGGATGGCGTCGGAACCAAGCTTAAAATTGCGTTTATGATGGACAAGCATGATACCATTGGTATTGACCTTGTGGCCATGTGTGTTAACGATATTATCGTACAGGGCGCCAAACCCTTATTTTTTCTTGATTACCTGGCCATGGGGGTTCTTAACAATGATGTGGCTGAAAAAATCATCATGGGAATTGCCAAGGGATGCAATCTTGCCGGATGCTCTTTGATCGGTGGCGAAACCGCAGAAATGCCAGGGCTGTATAAAAAAGGGGAATATGATCTTGCCGGGTTTTGCGTTGGTATTGTGAACAACGACAAAATAATAGACGGTTCCTACATCAGAAACGGCCATAAACTCATTGGTCTTGCATCAAGCGGTTTGCACAGTAATGGATTTTCCTTTGTCAGAAAAATCTTTTTTGATAAATGCAAGTATACCATAGATACCAAACTCAATGAACTTGACACCACGCTTGGAGAAGAACTCCTTAAACCCACCATCATTTATGTCCCGACTATTTTAAGCCTTTTAAGAGACCTGCCCATTCACGGCATTGTCCATATCACGGGGGGTGGCATTGATGAAAATATCATCCGGGTCATCCCGGAAGCCTGTAAAGCCATTGTTCGCAAGGATACCTGGGAAATTCCCCCTGTTTTTAAAATCCTTCAAAAAGAAGGATCTGTTTCAGATTCTGAAATGCAGAGAACCTTTAACAATGGCATTGGCATGGTAATTGTGGTACCTGATGCATCTGCCCAGGAAGTCATGGACAGACTCGAGGCAATGAATGAAAAAGCATATTTCATCGGTGAAGTTGAATCCAGGGAAAATAATGAGACCCAGACCCAATGGGTTTAGGCCTGACACGTCTTCTCCTCTGCTTGTATCATGATAGTGCTTGGGATTGAATCATCCTGTGATGAAACCGCAGCCGCCATTGTTCAGGGTGGCACGAACATTCTTTCTTCCATCATCGCTACCCAGATTGATGTTCACCATAAATATGGCGGTGTTGTACCTGAACTTGCATCAAGAATGCACATCCAAGCCATTACCCCCGTGGTGGATGAAGCCATAAGCAAAGCAAATATCACCCTTGAGGATATTGATGCTGTTGCAGCGACAAGAGGCCCCGGGCTGATCGGTGCCCTTTTGGTGGGATTTACCTTTGCCAAATCTTTTGCCTGGGCACGGCACCTTCCTTTTGCCGGAGTCAATCATCTGGAAGCCCATATCTATTCATTATTTCTGATGGACTCAAAACCTGAATTTCCCTTTATTGCCCTGGTGGTTTCCGGAGGACACAACAATATCTACCATGTCACCTCATATGATAATTTTGAACTCATGGGACAGACAAGGGATGATGCAGCCGGAGAAGCCTTTGATAAAGTGGCAAAAATGCTGGAATTAGGCTATCCTGGTGGCCCGATAATTGAGCGTATTGCAAAAACAAAAGATCCTGCTGTTATTACATTTCCCAGGACAATGCTTGAAAAAGGCAGTTTTGATTTCAGCTTCAGCGGTCTAAAGTCATCCGTTGCCCGGTATATCCATGACAACCATATCGTCACAGCAGATGAAAAAGCACAGATTGCCGCCTCTTTTCAGGAAGCCGTCATTGATGTTCTCGCACAAAAACTGATCCTGGCAGCCCAGCATAAAAACTGCCGGTGCATTGGCATTTCAGGAGGGGTATCTGCCAATCAAACCTTTGTAAACAATTTAACCCAAAAAGCAAAATCCAAAAAAATAGATATTTTTGCCCCGCCGATTGAACTTTGCGGTGATAATGCCGCCATGATAGCGGCCAGAGGATATACCATGATTCAGCAAGGCCAGCTGTGCCATCTTGACCATGATGTATTTTCAAGAACAAAAATAGATTAGCCTTATCCCTGCAGGTATTTTTTCTTAGCCCTTAAAATTCTTTCCAAAGATTTTTTACCCATCAAATAAAGGTTTTCATCCCTATTGAGCCGTCCCAGAATTTCATGGAAGGCTGTATCAATACCAGGTCCTTTATGACAGATCAAGGCCATATCAATTCCAGACCTTAAAATCTGCTGGATACAGGTTTCCATATCATGCTCAATGGCTTTCATATCCAGGTCATCTGTCATAACAAGGCCATCATATCCCATTTGATTGCGCAACAAGTCGTTGGCTATAAAAGGAGACAGACTTGCCTGCCAATGATAGTCAAGCTGCGGATATAAAATATGAGACAGCATGATTCCCGCAACACCCTGATTTTTTGCATCCACAAAGGGAACCATGTCCGATTGCATAAGGCTCTCAAAATCAATATCCAGTACAGGGAGATGAAAATGAGAATCTTTAATAGTTCTGCCGATACCTGGAAAATGCTTGGCCACGGCCATGATGCCCTTTTCCTGTAGAGTAAGAATGATTTGGATACCCAGCCTTGAAATAGTTTTTGCATCTCCCTTAAATACCCGGTCTTTCATAATGGAGTCCACCCCTTTTGGCGCAATATCCAGAACCGGGGCAAAATTCATATTGATTCCAACCTGCGTAAGCTCATGGGCTGTAATGGAGGCAAAGGCCCTGGCATCCTCAACCGTGGCAATAAAAGGATTTCCCCTGAACAATGTAAAGGGTTTTTTAAGCCTTGCCACAACCCCGCCTTCCTGGTCTACTGCGATAAACAGCGGGGGAAGGCCACGTGCCTTTGCATAGGCCTGGCAGTCGGAGCAAAGACTGCTCACCTGTTCCGGGGATTCAATATTCCGTGTAAAAAGGATGATGCCGCAGGCGTTAATATCATTGATAATATGTTTCAAGTCCTCGTTGAGTTCAATACCGTCAAATCCCAGCATCAATCTTTGCCCAGCCATTAATTTTTGAGTCATTTTGCTTTTATCCATCTTATTTTCTTGACGAACCCCTGTTTTAAATATTAGAACATGCTTTTTAAAAAACCAATCCACCCTGACAAAGATTTTATTTTTTAGATTTAACCTTTAAATTTAACCTATATTTGGATATCATGAAATCAGGAACTTTTAAATCAGATTTTATTTTGCTCTTTGTTGCCATCATCTGGGGCTTTGCCTTTGTGGCACAAAGAATCGGGATGAATCATGTCGGGCCGTTTACCTTTAACGGCCTTCGGTTTGTTTTAGGATGCCTCTCCTTACTGCCCATTATTTTTTTTCAACGCAACTCACCCTCGGCCAAAACCAATGCGGGGATTATCAAAGCCGGCATTATATCGGGCATTTTCCTGTTTCTAGGGATCTCGTTCCAACAAGTGGGACTGGTCTATACAACGGCTGGAAAAGCCGGATTTATTACCGGACTTTATGTTGTCATTGTTCCCTTTTTAAACATTTTCTTCAAACAGGACAAAACCAGTCTTGGAACATGGATCGGGGCTATCCTGGCCAGCGTCGGCATGTTTTTATTGAGCGTGACCAAAAACATGAATATGGAATTTGGAGATCTATTAGTTTTTTTTTCCGCCATTTGCTTTGCCTTCCACCTGATTATTATCGGCAGACTGTCCAACCGGTTTAACACAGCCAGACTATCCCTTGTCCAATGCATGGTTTGCGCACTCTTAAGCCTGTTGGTGGCAATGGTATTTGAAACCTTTATTCTCTCAGATATTTTAAAAATTTCCATCCCCCTGCTCTATGGCGGTGTTCTGTCTGTGGGGGTTGCGTATTCACTACAGATTTATGGGCAGAAAAACAGCCCGGCTTCCCATGCTGCGATTATTTTCAGCCTTGAATCTGTTTTTGCAGCCATTGGTGGATGGTTCATCTTAAATGAAATTCTTTCAGGACGTGCTTTTTTGGGATGTGCTCTCATGCTGGCTGGAATGCTGATATCTCAATTGTATTACAAAAAATAAATATTTGAAATTCTTAACTTTTTTTTAGTTTTATGTTATTCAAATTAAGCGATATTAAATTTTTCATAAAAGTGTAAGGTAAAAAGATAAAAATGGATACAAAAGAAATTATCGAAATGGAAAATAAATTTGGTGCAAAAAATTACAAACCCCTGGATGTTGTTCTTGAAAAAGGTAAAGGGATTTGGGTTTGGGACGTTGAAGGCAACAAATACATGGATTGTCTGGCAGCCTACTCTGCTGTTAATCAGGGCCACTGCCACCCCAGAATCATCAAAAAAATGAAAGAACAGCTTGATAAGCTTTGTATCACATCCAGGGCATTCAGAAACAATCAACTTTCCTTGTTTTATAAAGATATCTGCAAACTGACCAACTCCCATATGGTTCTTCCCATGAACAGCGGTGCAGAAGCTGTGGAAACTGTGATTAAAGCTGTCAGGAAATGGGGGTACAGGACAAAGAATATTCCTGAAGGCAAAGCTGAAATCATTGTTTGCGAAAATAATTTCCATGGAAGAACCCTGACCATTGTCGGATTTTCCACTGAAGAACAATACAAGGACGGATTCGGCCCTTTTACACCTGGATTCAAAGCTATTCCTTTTGGGGATGCCAAGGCTCTTGAAGATGCCATAACAAAAAACACGGTGGCATTTCTTGTGGAACCCATCCAGGGTGAAGCAGGAGTTATTGTTCCGCCTGATGGATATTTAAAAGCCATCAGAGACATTTGTACAAAAAACAATGTTGCCCTGGTATTTGATGAAATTCAGACTGGGCTCGGCAGAACTGGAAAACTTCTGGCTGAAGAACATGAAGGGATTGAATCCGATGTCACATTAATAGGCAAAGCCTTATCCGGTGGTTGCTATCCAGTATCAGCCGTTCTTTCCAATGCTGAGGTCCTGGGAGTATTTCTTCCGGGTGATCATGGCTCCACTTTCGGTGGAAATCCCCTGGCCTGTGCCGTGGCAAGACAGGCGCTCAAGGTTCTGATTGATGAAGGCATGATTGAAAATGCTGCTAAAATGGGAGATTATTTTCAGGAAAAACTAAAAGAAATCCCAAGCCCTTATATAAAAGAAATCAGGGGCAAAGGGCTTCTTATCGGTGTTGAACTGAAACATGATGCAGGCGGCGCGAGATCTTTCTGTGAAAAACTGATGAAAAAGGGTCTTTTGTGCAAAGAGACCCATGAACATGTTATCCGGTTTTCCCCGCCCCTGGTCATCACAAAACCAGACATTGACTGGGCGCTTGAAAGAATCAGGGAGGTCCTTATCCCTTAAGTTTATTTAATGCATCCCGAAGTTGCTGGGTGACTTCTTTGGACAATTCTCCTGCTTTTTCAATATTTGCAGCAATCTTATCAAGTCCTGCCTCTTTTGCCCGACCAGCCCAGGTATAAAATGTATCTTTGTGGCTGTCATTGTGATCAATCCAATGTGAAAACAATTTCTCCAGCTTTTGTTCAAAAGTCAATTCATGGGTATGATCATGGCCGTGGTTATGGGTCTGCCCTTTGCCATGGGTGTGTTCGTGGTCATGATCATTGGAATTACCTTGGTCATGATTATGATCGTGG